>CAMBOD010000001.1 GCA_945868985.1 Prosthecobacter debontii
ATTGAAAAATGCCTCCGCCATAAAGGCCGGCATCCGGATGCAGCCGTGCGATGCGGGATAGCCGGGAAGGAAGCCCACATGCATCCCCACGCCGCCATGGATGCGCATGAAGTAAGGCATCTTCGCGCCATCATACTTCGCGCCCTTAGGCATCGGATCCTTGGTGCGATCGATGTCCTTTTTCACCACCTCTCCGGTCACCGCATCCACGTAGTCTCCGTAAAGCGAGGAGACATGATCTTTGTTTTTCTGCAGAATCTTAAATTTCCCAGTCGGCGTGCCGAAACCCTCGCGCCCCGTGGAGAGTATCGAGATACCCACCAGTTGGTCTCCCTTGTAGAAATACGCCTTTTGTTCGCTGATACTGATCCGCACCCGGGGAGCACCCACCGCTTGGTCGCCATCCCAATACGAGACGTTGTCGAAGTTCATCCGCTTGCCGCTTTCGGTGGGTGTGCGCTTGCCGTTGAGGTAAATGGTCTCACGACTAAAGCGCGGATCGTTGGCTCAGCCGACGATGAACAATGCGATAAAAGCAAACGCGAATCCTTGATGTTTCATTCCTACTTTGGGGGCGCGCAATAAAGGCCAAATACTCATGCCGTCAAGCCATTGCAAAGGACGAGCCGTGTGGCGGATGGAGCGTGGGCGGCTCGAAATGCACGCCAATCACCCGTCACGCCGTCTATTTATCGCGTGCGTCTCCCGCCTCCGCCGAAGCCGCCGCGCCCCCAATCCTGCGCTGGAAAACGATCCAGCACGGTGTTCACGGTGCGCGTCGCGCCTGCCTCATTCGCCACGGTGAGCGAGACGGTGCTGCCGCGCTGGCCGGTGCGAAGGGCTCCGTAGGCCTCGCGTGGATCTTTCGTGGTGTCCACTGTCTGGCCGTCAGCGCGGGTGATGGCCACGATGCGGTCGTTGGCCTTGAGCCCGGAATTGTTGCCCTCCGGGACATCCTGCACGACCAGCCCGCCATCGCGCGACGGGCGAATCGCCACGCCGATGCCCACCAGCGCCGCTTGATCCAGCGCACGCTGCGCCGTCTTTTGATCCCCCGCATCCGTGAGCGTGCCGATGAACGCCTCAGCCGCGGCCACGTCCTTGCCCGCCCACTTTTCCGTGATGCGCTCCACCGTGCGCGTGCGGTCGTCGCCCGGCGCAAGTTGGGAAAGTTGCTTAGCCGCAGCCGCCGGGTCCTTATCCGCGATGCCTCGAATGGCGCTGGCGGTGATGCTCGCGCGAAGCTCCGGGTCCGTCTCCTTTCCCGCCCATGCGAGCGCATCTTCGGGATCCGTCTGCGCCCAGCCTCCTGCTACGCGGCGGAGAAAATCAGCGCGGTCCTTGCCGGTCAGATCCTTGCCGTAATCGAGAGCCGCCTGCGGGTTCTGCTTCGCGATGTCCGTGATGGCGCGGTTCATCAGCTCGCGACTCGCATCGCCCGTGAGGACTTGCTGCGCCCAGTCCGCAGCGAGCGCGGGATCCTTGTCCAGCAGCGCGTAGCCGAGGAAACCCTCGATGCGTCCATCGCGCTGGAAACGCGAACGCGCATCCGGCTGCCACGCATCAATCAGCGAAGTCGCCGCCGTCGCCCGGTCATTGTCCTTAAACTTGTTCAGCGCCGCCATCGCCGCCTTCCGGTCGCCCGTCGCCAGATGCTCGAACAGCCCCCGGATGAAAGCCGCCCGCTCATTCGGCGCAGTGATCTCCGCAAGCTGCCCCAGCGCCTTGTCGAGGTCATCCGCCGCATCGAACCCCGCCCGCTCCACACTCTGCCGCCGCTCAAAACTCAGCGGGCGCAGCTTCGCCTCACTCGCCGACGGCCCGACGCCCGTGATGTTGAAAGGATTCGCCGCCACATTGCCCTGCGAAGTCGCACTCTGCGGAGCCGTCGCCTTCACCTCCTCCTTCTCCGGCACCGGCACGACAGGCGAGCCAGTGAAAACGAACACAGCGGCAGCCGCCACCACCGCCGCAGCGGCACCGGCGACGAGAATGAACATGGATTTTTGCATGATTGGAAAGTTGAAGATGGAAGCGGCGGAGTCAAACACCATGCCCGCCCCTTCGTCGCAAAGAAAGTTCCCGCTATGGAAGCCTACCCATCTGCACACGCTTCAATAAAGCCTAGGCGCGTCGTTCGATGCGATGAGGCCAATAAGCAGGCTCCCGGCTACAGTGCATCACGGCATAAATGGTGACGCGCTCGTGGAGTGCTTCCCAACGATAGTAGATGACAAACGGGAAACGGCTGAGGACATGGCGACGAATCTCCGGCTCCTCGAAAATTCGCCAGCGAGTCGGTGCGGCAACCACAGTGGCGATGGCGGATTCAACTGCGGTAACAAACCCATCTGCAACTCGTAGGGACGCAACTCCGAGGTAGTAATTGACGGCCTCCGCATACTCCAAGAGTGCATCGGGATGAAAACCGTAGCTGGCAGCCATCAGTTCGCCGTGCGTGCGGAGGCGACGAGGCGACGAACTTGCGCCAGCGCCTCTTCGCCAGGGATGAGTGTGACCTCGCCAGCCTCGACCTGGGCGATGCGGCTCCGAACTTCAGCAATCTGTGCCTGCGCAATGTCCGGTGGGATGTCGTGGGCAAGACTCTCCACAATCCGGTCGGCTAGTTCGGCGCGCTCAGTGGCGGAAAGCTGCTCCGCCTCTTCGAGAATGTGGGCAACGGCTTGAGTCATAGATTCAGAATACCAATCGTTTGGCTTCGGGCAAGCGGGCAGAATCACCGTGCAAAGAATCCCGCCCTGCGGATAGGATTATCTGTCTGACACTACCTCCCCCTGGGGAATGCTCCTCGCCACCCGAGCCTAGGCGGCGAAAGAATCAGTCACTGCTCTTCTACCGAATAACCAAACCAGTTCAACTTTAATGACACTGGGGCTTTGCCCGGATGCCTTCAGAAAAGCCTAGGCGTTCGGTTCATTGTCGAAAAGCTCGAAACGTGGGACACCGTGTTGTGAAGCGAGGCGTGTTACCTCGTCGCGACCCTCGATAACAATTACGCGCGCCTCCTGTGCTTCGCGGCGTTGCTCGCCGGTGAGCTTACCGGTTGTGGCGAAAACCGCGGCGTCGAGGCGTCGTGAGAAACAACCGGCAAGGAACTTGAGCCATTCGCGTTCAGTTGGCGCATTGTTCGGGCTGTGGAACTTGACCTGCACGCCAATGCTGCTCGGCTCGCCGCGAGTATCGCCGAGGCGGTTACCAACGAAGTCCACGCCGCGTTCGCGGCGCTTGTCACGGCCTTGGTGATACCATGCGTAATTGGGATACGCCGCGCGCAATACACGGATGAAATACTGCTCGAACGCATCACCACGCGCCGTCTCTGACGGCGCGCTCTGCTCCGTTCCGGTATCAACGTTGATTGTGGTTTCGGCGGGTTCGGCGGTGGCGGAGAGAAACTCCCGACCCTGCGAAGTGAGGTGCCATCCCGGTGAATTCTTATCGTGGGGATGGAGATAGCCTGCCTCGACTGCAACTTTGTTGACGAAAAAGCGAAGACTAGCTTTGCCCTGCTCAGAGAGAGTGTATCCCTGCGGGTTGAGAAGTGCCTCGAACGCGGCGTAAATGTCGCTAGTCTGCGCAACACCGCCCCGCTCCGCAATTGCGCCCAGTGCAATACGGACTTGGTCATCACCGGATAGTCCGGCGTCGGTGCCTTTGATTGGTTGGAGAGCGGTCATCTACAAATAGTGAGAGCGTAGAACGCCTAAAATCCTTCTATGCCGCAAACAGGCAAGGGAGTTGGTAGGAGTGCGTTTGGCATGGCGGAGGGAGGGGAGCGGGTTTTGGCTTCCTTGGAAAGCGATTATGCGCTGCGCGGGAGAAACGGTGTGGACTTTCGCCCGCCATTTGTAGCAGGGTGCGGGAGCGGTATGAGGAAAACAAAAATCATCGCCACACTCGGGCCGGCGACGGAAGGGCTCGGGAGCATACAGGGGTTAATTACGGCGGGGGTGGATTGCTTTCGCCTGAATATGAGCCATGCGGCGCATGATTGGGTGCGGGTGATTGTGCCGCGCATCCGCTCGGCGGCGCGTGAGCTGGGGCGGGTGGTGGCCATTTTAATGGATACGCAGGGGCCGGCGATCCGCACGGGGGATTTGCCGTCGAAGCTGGTGCTGAAGCCGGGGGATGTGTTTGAGTTCACGGTGCGGGGGGAGCGGAGTGAGGAGGCGTTTAGTGTGGATGTGAATTACGACGGGCTGGTGGAGGATATCGCGGTGGGGGATACGGTGCTGGTGGATAATGGGGTGATTCACATGCGGGTGCTGTCGAAGGCGGGGAACAAGCTGCGCTGTGAGGTGCTGACGGAGGGGGTGATGGGTTCGCGCCGGCACATCAATCTGCCGGGGGTGAAGGTGAATCTCCCGCCGCTGACGGAGAAGGATTTGGCGGATGTGGAGCTGGGGGCGGAGTTGGGGGTGGATTTTGTGGCGCTGAGCTTTTGCCGGGAGCCGGGGGATGTGGAGGTGCTCCGCAAGGTGCTGGGCGAGCATGGGAGCACGGCGCGCATCGTGGCGAAGATCGAGGACCAGCTCGCGGTGAAGAATATCGTGGGGATCATTGATACGGCGGATGTGATCATGGTGGCGCGGGGGGATCTGGGCATCGAGTGCCCGATGGAGGAGTTGCCAATCATCCAGCGGCGGATCGTGAAGCGGTGCATCGAGCACGGGCGGCCTGTAATCGTGGCGACGCACATGCTGGAGAGCATGATCGTGAATCCCATCCCGACGCGGGCGGAGGTGACGGATGTGGCGAACGCGGTGTTTGAGCAGGCGGATGCGATCATGCTCAGCGGCGAGACGGCGGCAGGGAAATACCCGGTGAAGTGCGTGGACGTTCTCAACCGTATCGCCCTGCGCATCGAGCACAGCGGCGGGCTGGGCTTTGCGGAACATGCGCAGCTCGACAACGACCGCGAGAAGACCGTGCGCAGTGCCGTGGTGCTCGCGAACAGTGTGCCCGACGCGAAGATCGTGATTTTCACCCGGCGCGGCGGGATGGCCGCCTACGTGGCGGGACAGCGCCCGAACTACGCAGACATCTTCGCCTTTGCGCCGACGTGGGAGCTGTGCCGCAAGCTGGCGCTGCTGCGTGGCGTGCAGCCGATCTATCTGCCGTTCGACGTGACGCCCGAACGCACGCTGGCGACGGCGGAGAAGCATCTCATCGAAAACAAACTCGTAAGCAGCGGCGACCATCTCGTGGTGGTGAGCGATATTTTCGCCGGCGAGGATCGCTTCGACAGCATCCAGCTCCGCCGCGTGCCGTAGGCGGGGCGAGAAGCGCGGGCATCGTGTCCGCGCTCGACTTCCGCCATCGCTCCGGCGAAACGCCCCGTGCGCAAATGAAGGCTCTCTTTTTAACCAACGAATATCCACCGACGATCTACGGAGGCGCGGGCGTCCATGTGGACTACCTCTCGCGCGAGCTTGCGAAACTCATCGAAGTCGAAGTCCGCTGCTACGGTGCCGCGCCGCGCGAGCCGCGTCTCGATTTACCTACGCTGAAAGCCACGGGTTACGGTTGCGACACCTCCGCTTACACCGCGCCGAAGCAACTCCACTCCGTCTTCGCCGCCGCGCAGCGGTGCCTCGACTGGAACACCACCACCGTGGACGCCGACATCGTCCATCTCCACACTTGGTATACGCACCTCGGCGGCATTTTCGCGAAGCTCAACTACGGCATCCCGCTCGTGCTCACTGTGCATTCGCTGGAGCCGCTGCGCCCGTGGAAGCGCGAACAACTTGGCGGCGGCTACGATTTTTCCTGCTGGGTGGAAAAGACCGCTATCGAAATGGCCGACGCCGTCATCGCCGTCAGCGCCGAGACGAAAGCGGACATTCACCGCCTTTTCCAAGTCCCCGACGAACGCGTGCCGGTGATCCACAACGGCATTGATCTCGACGAATACCGCCGCGTCACCACCACTGCCGCGCTAGAGAAATACGGCATCAACCCGCGCGAACCCTACGTGCTCTTTGTCGGACGCATCACACGGCAGAAAGGAATCATCCACCTCGTCAACGCCATCGAACACATGGCGCCCGGCTACCAAATCGTCCTTTGCGCCGGAGCCCCCGACACGCCCGAGATCGCCGCCGAAATGCGCGCCGCCGTCGCCGCAGCGCAGGCCAAACGGCCCGGCATCGTCTGGATCGATCAGATGGTTTCCACACCCGAGAAGATCGAACTTTACTCCCACGCCGCCGTCTTTTGCTGCCCCTCGATCTACGAGCCTTTCGGCATCATCAATCTGGAAGCCATGGCCTGCGATACCGCCGTCGTCGCCAGCGCAGTCGGCGGCATCAAGGAAGTCGTCGTCCACGGTGAAACGGGCTACCTCGTCCATCTCGAACAAATGACCGCAAGTCCCTTCGAGGCAGTGAACCCAAGACAGTTCGCCCGCGACCTCGCCGAGCGGATCAATTTCCTAATGACCAACCCCTCCATCCGCACACGCATGGCCGCCGACGGACGCAAGCGTGTCGAACAACACTTCGGCTGGCCTGCCATCGCCCAGCGCACCGCAGCCCTCTACGAGAGCTTGGTGAAAAAGTAGTCGGCAATCCCCCGCCCTCTCGGTCATCCTCTTCTCCCGCTGGCGTATTTTGGGTAATTGGAACGCTCGCGCGAAGGTGTATGTATCCGTGGAATTGCGGCTTGCTGCATATAGGTGGTGCGTTAGCGTTTCGACCGCTGCAAGTGATTCGTCGTTATAACACTTCCCAAATCGTCAAGGGGCTGCTCCGCATCGGGCTGGGCGCTGTGGCGTTCTGGCTGGCGTTCATATTCTTTCGTTTCGCGGCGGAGATCTTTTTTGAGCGCTTTGGAGTGAAGGGATATTCGCCCGCGCAGGTCGCGGCGGTTTGCACGGTGTTGATGGGGGCGTCGGGGCTGTGGCAGTGGGTGAAAGGAGGGGAGCGTTCCACTTTCACCGATAGCGTGCTCTACGACATGAACTGGCTGGCGCATGATTTGGATCCCTTTCGCAGATCGATTGCGTCACAAGTGCCGGGTTTGTCTTATGCGTTGGCTCAGGTTTTCATGGCCGGACCTCTGCAAGTGCTGAAGGGCGTGGCGATGTTGTGTTCGCTTTTGCCGGTCAGCGGCGATCTGGAGGCAAGGATGCTGCGGCTGCTGGAGGAAATGCGTGCGGTGAGCGGCTGGCAGGATGCGCGCAAATATGCCGACCATGGGGAGGAACTCGGGGCGCTGATTCGCTGCGGAGCCATCGAGTTCAGCGCGACGAAGGGTCGGGTGAAGGCGGGTTGAGGGGTGGTTTTTCGGTGCTACTGGATGCCCCAGCAGAAGGGGTCGGTGTCGTCTAGGAGGAGGGTGGTCTCGGCGGTGATGTGGGCGGTGCCGGTGATGGTGGGGGCGATTTTGCCGGTGGGGCGATCCAGCCAGCGGTAGGTGCCGGTGAGTTTGCTGCCGATGATGCTTTCCTGGGTCCATGTGTCGCCTTCGGCAAGGGTGCCTTCGGCGGCGAGGCAGGCGAGTTTGGCGCTGGTGCCGGTGCCGCAGGGGGAGCGGTCATACGCGCCGCCGGGGCAGAGGACGAAGTTGCGGGAGTGGCCGCCGCTTTGGGCGGGGCCGAAGAGTTCGATGTGGTCCACTTCGGGATAGCCGTTTTCATTCACCGCGCTGCGGACGCACCGGGCGAAGGTGGTGAGGCTCACGGGATCGGTGAGCGGCTGGCCGTGGTCGGCGGTGAGGAAGAACCAGTTACCGGCCCAAGCGACATCGCCGGTGATTTTGCCGTGGCCGGGGATGTCCACGCTGATGGCGCGGGCGGTGCGCCAACTGGGGATGTTGGCGACGCTGACGGTGCCGTCGCCATGCAGGGTGGCGGTGACGATGCCGACGTTGGTTTCGATGCGATGGACGCCCGCGCGGATTCGCCCGAGGTGGGCAAGGGTGACGATGAGGCCGATGGTGCCGTGCCCGCACATGCCGAGGACGCCGACGTTGTTGAAATAGATGACGCCGGTGGTGCATCTCGCATCCGCCGGAGGGACGAGCATTGCGCCGACGAGGACGTCGTGCCCGCGCGGTTCGCAGATGACGGCGCGGCGAAAGGCGTCGTGTTGCGCACGGAAGACGCGCGCCTGCTCGGCGACGTTTCCTTTCCCCAAGTCCGGCCCGCCCGCGATGACGACGCGCGTGGGTTCGCCCCCGGTGTGGGAGTCAACTGTTCGGATGCTCGTCATGATTCTCCTCGGTGAGCTTTGGGAATTTACGATGGAGGAATTTTTCGAAGGGGCGGCCAATCACGAGGACGAGTAGTGTGAAGCCGGTGCCCACGAGCGCGCCAGACCAGACGCCCGCGCCGCAGAGGATTCCGAGCGCGGCGGAGAGCCAGATGGTGGCGGCGGTGGTGAGGCCGTGGATGCGCGTGCCGCTGTTGTCGCGGATGATGACGCCTGCGCCGATGAAGCCGACGCCGGTGATGATTCCCTGCACGGCGCGGCTCACGGCGTTTGCATCTGCGGCTTGTCCCGCTTCAGCGCCGAGCGAGATGCCGATGCTCGCCAAAGTGGTGAGCGCGGCGCCGAGTGCGACAAGCGCGTTGGTGCGAAGACCTGCGGGTTTGCCGCGCAATTCACGGTTCACGCCAAGCAATGCTCCGATGAACACTGCGCTGCCGAGGCGCAGTATGATTTCCGTCCACCCGAGCAGCTTCAGCGGATCCATGGTCATTTCTTTTTCGGCAGCTTAGGCCGGGCGGCGATTCCGTCGTGGATGACTTTCAGCACGCGCTTGCGCTCTGCGCCGGTGAGCGGGAGTCGTGGCGCGCGCGTCCACTCCGCGCCGAGGCCACATTCCTGCACGCAGAGTTTGATGTATTGGACGAATTTCACGGTCGTATCGAGGTGGAGCAGCGGGGTGAACCAGCGGTAAATCGGCAGCGCTTTCTCCCACTCGCCGCGTTGCATCAGCTCCCACAGGTATTGGTTTTCCGCAGGAAAGGCGATGCCGGTGCCGGCGACCCAGCCGTCAATGCCGAGCACGGCGGATTCCATCGCGAGCGGGTCCACGCCGGTGAACAGCGCGTAGCGATCGCCGCAGACGTTGTGCAGGTCGGTGATGCGCCGCGTGTCGCCGCTGGATTCCTTGAGCGCGACGAAATTTTTCACCGACGCGAGCTGCGCGAACATCTCGGGCGTGACGTCGTTTCCGTAGCTGATCGGGTTGTTGTAAATCATGATGGGTAACGCGGTGCTCTTCGCCACGGTGCGGAAATGCGCCATCGTCTCGGCGGGGTCGGGCGTCTTGTAGCACATCGCGGGCATCACCATGAAGCCGTCGGCGCCGAGGCGCTCGCAGTCCTGCGCATACAATACGGCCTCGGCGGTGGAAGTCTCCGCCACGCCACTGAGCACGGGCACGCGCCCGTCCACCACTTCAACTCCCAGCGCGAGCACGCTGCGCTTTTCCTCCGCAGTGAGCATCTGGTTTTCACCCAGCGAGCCGAGCATGACGAGACCGCTGACGCCGCTCGCGAGCAGCACTTCGATGTGGTTTGCGGTCGCTTTCATATCCAGCGAGCCGTCGCGTTTCATTTGTGTGGTGATGGCGGGGAAGACCCCGCTCCATAAAGGTTTTGCCATAGAGAGGCCCACATCAGCCGTGCCGGGCGTGATTCACAAGCGAGAAAGCGAAGTGCTGCACTGAAACGATGAAACACAAAGGACGGATCGCGGCGGTTGACAGGAAACTTTCGTCCGCTAGCCTCCGCCCCCTTTTCTATGGCAAAAATCTATACTGACAAAGATGCCGACCTCGGCGTTCTCAAAGGCAAAACATGTGCGGTGATCGGCTTCGGCTCACAAGGCCACGCCCACGCGCTCAATCTCAAAGAGAGCGGCGTCAAGGTCATCATCGGCCTCTACCCCGGCTCCAAATCCGCAGCGGTTGCCAAGCAACGCGGCTTCGAGGTTTTTGAAACCGGCGAGGCAGTAAAGAAGGCAGACGTGATTTTTGTCGCGGTGCCGGATACGAAAATCCCTGCGTGCTTTGAGAAAGACATCCGCCCAAATCTCACGAAGGGCAAAACGCTGCTGTTCAGCCACGGCTTCGCGATTCATTTCAAAACCATCGTTCCGCCGAAGGACGTGGACGTCATCATGGTCGCTCCGAAAGGCCCCGGCCATATCGTCCGCCGCCAGTTCACCGAGGGCAAAGGCGTGCCTGCGCTCATCGCCGTTTATCAAAACCCCAGCAAGAAGGCGAAGAAAGTCGCGCTCGCATGGGCGAAGGGTGTGGGCGGCACACGCGGTGGTGTGATCGAGACAAGCTTCAAGGAAGAGACCGAGACGGATCTTTTCGGCGAACAAACCGTCCTCTGCGGCGGCGCGAGCGCGCTGGTGCAGGCCGGCTTTGAGGTGCTCACCGAGGCAGGTTACTCGCCGGAGATGGCTTACTTCGAGTGCTTGCACGAGCTGAAGCTCATCGTGGATTTGATGAATGAAAGCGGCATCGCCGGAATGCGTTTCTCGATTTCCGAAACCGCCAAGTGGGGCGACGTGCTCATCGGGCCGAAGATCATTGATAAGTCCGTGAAGGCACGCATGAAAGTCGCGCTGAAAGAAATCCAGAGCGGTAAATTCGCCAAGGACTGGGTGAAGGAATACAAGGGCGGCTACAAGAAATACAACGCGCTGCTCAAGAAGGGCGAGAAGCACCCCATCGAGAAGACGGGCGCCAAACTTCGCTCGCTGATGCCTTGGATTCAGAAGAAGAATCTCAAAGGCGCTCAGGCCGCTTACTAAGTGCAGACGCGGGTTTTGCGCCCGTAAAAGTGCGAAATTTCTTTCAACGCGAGGATGACTCGCGTGTCTGAACGCGCGTGAATAACAAAGCGTCACTTGCCAAGCATGGCAGGCCTGATACTTCTCGCGCCCCTGCGTTTCGGCGACGTGCGTCGCATGTCGGTCGGGGCAGTGCTTTGTGAACGAATAATCCCATGATCAGCGTCAAAAACCTGAGCAAAAAATACGGCTCCTTCACCGCAGTGAACGACATCAGTTTCGAGGTGGAGAAAGGCGAAATCGTCGGCTTCCTCGGCCCGAACGGCGCGGGCAAAAGCACGACGATGAAAATGCTCACGGGCTACCTGCCGCCTACATCAGGCGCGGCGAGCATCGCGGGTTTTGATGTTTTCGAAAAGAGCATCGAGGCCCGTCGGCACCTCGGCTATCTGCCGGAGAATACGCCGCTCTATCTCGATATGCGCGTGAACGAATATCTGCGCTACCGCGCCCATTTGAAGGGCGTCGCGCGCGGGAAGGTTTCGGAGGCCGTTGGTGAGGCCATCGAGCTCTGCTCGTTGCGCGATGTGGAGAAAAAGATGATCGGCGCGCTTTCAAAAGGCTACCGTCAGCGCGTGGGTCTGGCGGATGCGCTGGTGCATGATCCGGATTTACTGATTCTGGACGAACCCACGATCGGCCTCGATCCGAATCAAATCCGTAGCGTGCGCGAATTAATCAAAAACCTCGCACAGCGGCGCACAGTTTTGATCAGCACTCATATTTTGCCGGAGGTAGAAATCATGTGTTCGCGCGTGATCGTCATTCACAAAGGGAAAATCCGCGCGAGCGACACAGCTGAGAATCTTCTCAAAAACCATCGCGCTGCCGGGCAGCTGCGCATCGAGGCGAAGGCCGGGCCAGAAGCGCGCGAGGAATTTGGACGCATGGCTGGTGTGAAGGATGTGCAGGTGGAGCAGGATGGCGAGTTCACCACTTTCACACTCCGTCTCGATGCGAATGCTGATGTTTCCGAGGAAGCGTTCCGCCTCGCCGCAGACCGCAAATGGAACGTCCGCGAACTCGTGCGAAAACGCGCGACACTCGAAGATGTTTTCGTCGAACTCACCCACTCGGATATTTAAACCATGCGCACTCTATTCCACCTGACCGCCCGCGAGGTGAAGAGCTTCTTTTACTCGCCCATCGCCTACGTGATGCTGGTGATCTTCCTCGCGCTAAACGGCGTCGCTTTCTACTACGCAGTGCAGACACTCACGAAGATTCCCGCCGATGAATCGGTCGTCTTCGTCACGTTTTTCAGCCCGTTTTTCGTCTGGCCGTTCATCCTCATCATGCCGCTGCTCACGATGCGCGTTTTTGCTGATGAATTCCGAATGGGAACCATCGAATCCCTCACGACTGCGCCTGTGAAAGACTGGCAGGTGGTGATGGCGAAGTTTTTTGGAGCGCTCGTGTTTTACATCGTTCTATTCATTCCGACGTATTGCTATTTTTTCTTCTACAAATGGTTTACCGGCATCCCTGCCGCGTTCGCTGCCGGGCCGTATTGGGGAAGCGCCTTGCTGCTGTTGCTGGCCGGAATGTTTTTCATCTCGATGGGCTGCCTGGCTTCCGCGCTGAATCGCGAGCAGATCAACGCCGCTGCGATGTCGCTCGTGATGACGGTGCTCTTCATTTTCCTCGCTGCGCTGCCGGATTTCTTCGTGGGGAAAAACGAGGAGGAAACAAAGTGGCTCACGCATTTCATCGGCTACATCTCGTTCTTCGAGCATCTGCCTACGTTCTGTCGCGGCATCATAGATACGCGGCCCATCGTCTTCTACCTTTCGCTCACCGCGCTTTTCCTTTTCATCACTCACCACGTCTTCCAGGCACGGAAGTGGAAATCCTAAGCCATGTCTGACCCAGCATCCAAACCCGTTGGTATCAATCGCGGCCTCATCGGCACAAACGTCGTCATTCAGATCGTTGTCTTGTTCGCGCTCGTATTCATGGCGAATTACGTCTCCTACCGCCAGTTCAAGCGGGCGGATTTTTCGCGCGATTCAAAATACTCGCTCGCTGGCCAGACGCGGAATTTGCTGAAGGCGCTAAAAAAACCGGCTCATGCCTACGTGGTTTTCAACAACGGCGCTGCCGACATGGCGATGTTCATGGACCCGGATTCACAGATTTTCGCCGCTGTGATGGGCGACCTGACGACATTACTGCGCGAATATCAGCTCAACTCGGATGGAAAGTTTGAATTCGAAATCGTGAACCCCTACTCCGAGGGCAAGCGCGCAGAGGAGCTGATGACCAAATACAAGGTCGGCGAGACTGAGAGCGTGCTCATCCTCGAATACGACGGACGCAGCAAATTTCTCACAGGTAAAGACCTCGGCGAAATCGAGCGGGGCCGCGACAACGCAAGGCTCAAAGGCTTTAAAGGCGAGCGCGCAATTACCAGCACGCTTCTCGGTCTCTACGATTCGAAACCGAACAAACTCTTTTACGTGACCGGGCACGGAGAGCCGGATTGGGACGGCAAAGCGATGCTGTATTTCCGCGAGACGATGGAGCGTCAAAATGTGAAGGCCGAGAAACTGAGTCTCGCCGATGTGGAGGCTGTGCCTGCCGATGCAAGCGTAGTGATGATCAACGGCCCGCGTTTCGATTTCAGCGAGCGCGAAATGAAGTTACTTGGCGACTATTGGGAGAAAAAAGGGCGCATTATTGTATGCAGCGGCTGGTCTGTTAAACCGCTGGAGCAACTCAATGGATGGCTCGCCGAACGGGGCATCCGCCCTCAAAATGACTGGGTCAACAAGAGCGGGCGCACAGCGACGGGAGAGCCTGCACTGTATGAAATGGTAGGAATTTTCCCGAAGAATCCTATCTCGATTCTCAAGTTAATCAGCGGAGTCGCCATCCGTCTCGGTGACCCTACGGTTTCGCCTACGCAGTCCCTGCTACTGGATCAAAAAAAGCAGCAGGCAGACAAACTCACGCTCACCCCGCTGCTCACTGCGCCTGAGGGTTTCTGGGGCAAGGTGGATTTGGATCCGAAGAGTCAGGAGTTGCCATACTTTGACCCCAAAAAGGATCACCAAGGCCCCCTTACTCTCGCCGCCGCCTGCGTGAAAGGCGCGCCCGCCGACCCATCCGTAAAAGTGGAGACGCCACGTCTCGTCGTAATCGGCAACTCTTCAATCTTCACCACGCGTCCGATGGAAGAAAGCGGAGTCGGTGAAACTTTCGCCATCGGAATTTTCAACTGGTTACTCGATCGCGAGGAACTCACAGATATCGCGCCACGCGAGAAATCCACCAAAATACTGCGTCTGGATGAAGACCCCGAAAAAGAAACCCGCAAACTGAAAATTCTGGCACTCACCGTCATCCTCGTTGTGCCGCTCATTTTCGCCATGATCGGAGCGGTCGTTTGGGCGCGGCGGCGATACTAGTTTTCCGACATGAAGACCAAACACACTCTCATCCTGCTCGTCCTCGCGGCTGCGGCGTTCGCCTATGTGTGGCTCGTCGAAAAAGAGCGGCCTTCTAGCAATGAAGCGCTCGACAAGGCTGGCCTCGTCAGTGAATTCGAGCGCAACGACATTGATGCGATTTCCATTCGTAACCCAACCGGCGCCATCGAACTTCGCAAGCGCGACGGGCACTGGTTCATGGATGCGCCCGTGAAGGATCGCGCGGAGGAATTTGCCATCACGCAGCTTTTCACGACTTGCGAAAAACTACGCGGCGAAACGTCACTCGCAGACACGAAAGAGAACCGTGACAAGTGGAAGGAGTGGGGGGTTTCCAAGGGAGATACTGCGGTGAAGTTTGTCGGCCCGAAGGGTGTGTATGAGATCATCGTGGGCAAGGACACCGTTTATGAAGGGAAAAACTATGCGCGTGCTGAGGGTTCGAATGTCGTCCACGTCATCAAAAAGAACCTCAAGGATGACCTGAATAAAAACACCGACAACTACCGCGACAAACGCCTGGCCGATATTACCCCGGCACAAGTCTCGAAGCTTGTCATCAAGAGCGCGAAAGGAGAGTTTGAGTTGGAGAAGAAAGGAGGTCACTGGTCGCTTATTCGCCCGCTCAAAGCCCGCGCAGACGATCAGAAAATCGGCGATCTTATAGCTAATGTGACGACAGCACGCATTGAGGAATTTGTGAGCGAAGCAAAGGATCTTGGCTCATTTGGACTCACCGAACCGAGGGCGACACTCACTTTCACAGCCGAAGGAGTGAAGGAACCTGTGGTGCTGCAAATCGGCGCTGCCAAGACCGGTAAGAATGAGAAGAAAAAAGAAGGGGAGGATTTGAATAAATCTGCACTTCCTCAGACGGCGGCTCATGTATTTGTGAAGCTAAGCACGCGCGATGGTGTGGTTACGGTGCCAGTGGCAATCGAGAGTTTTATCAACACTCAGCCCAACGATCTTCGCGATCAGTGCTTGATGCGCGTGCAGAGCGACATGGTGGATCGCATCACTATAGAAGCGCCGGGCAAAGAGAAAATCGTGCTCGCACGAAATGCCGAAGCTTGGGTGCGCAAGCAAGATGGCAAGAACGACGTGCCTACGAATAGTGGTGCCGCGAACAAGCTGCTGAATGACCTCGTGAGCACAAAAGTCGCGCGTTTTGTCGCGGACATGGCGGGCGAACTGAAAGGCTTCGGCCTTGATCAACCGCAGGCGACGCTGACTTTGAGCAGCTATTCGACCGAGGGAACTCCCGAGTCGAAACCAGGCGACAAGCCAATTGTGAAGATTCTGCTCGGCAAGTTCGAGGGCGACGCTGGCTATGCGAAGCTCGACGACGAGCCATTCATCGTAGCCGTTCCGAAAACTGTGCTCGATGGCGTATGGACGGATTCGTTGCAGTGGCAGGACTTGAAGGTTCTCGATTTAAAAATGGAGGACATTGTCGGATTTGAAATCACACGAACCGGACAGGCATCGCTAAATCTCGTTTTCGACAAAGAAAAGGGCTGGAAACTTTCCAAGGGCGATAGCGTAGTGAATCAAAACGCCGCGCAATCGCTGGTGAATACGTTCACCTCGCTCCGGGCTGTGCGCTGGGTGGGCGCGACCGATGTCGTGAAGCATGGTTTTGAAAAACCGAACCTCATCGTTTCCTACACCCTCGCTGACAAGAAGACCGGAAAGATCACCATCGGTGGTAATACTGCCGAAGAACTGTGGCTCACAACCATCGCGGGTAAAACTGGCACTTTCTTGATGAACAAACCGGACTTCGATGCACTCAATGCTGCGCTCATCGAAACGCCGAAGCCCACGGCGAATGTTGTAAAGCCGGGAGAGCCAGCCGCTACAACGCCGCCAGTCAACGTGACGACTCCGCCCGCACCGGTCGAGCCCACAAAGGTGACAGAAACTCCGAAGCCCACCGAAGTTCCTTCGCAAGTCACAAAGCCTGCACCCGAAGCCGCGCCGAAGCCCTAAACTCGGCGGGCGGTGTAGAGTGAGACGATGCCGCCAGTGAGTGGTCGGCACTGGGTTTCATCGAAGCCCGTGCTGGCGATGAGGCGATTCATCGCTTCGCCCTGCGGAAATTCCTCGATGGATGCGCCCAAGTATTCATACGCGCTCTTTTCTCCGGTAAGCAGACCGGCGAGGAATGGCACGATGCGATGGAGATAGATGCGGTAGAGCCAGCGCAGTGGCGCGCGTGGCACGGAAAAATCCAGCACCAGCAAATGTCCGCCGGGGCGCAGCACGCGGGCGAATTCCGCGAGCGCCCGCTCCATGTTTTCCATGTTGCGCAGGCCGAAGGCTACGGTGAGGACATCAAATTCACCGTTGGAAAATGGAAGATTCATTGCGTCGGCCTGCACGAGGTTGGTGAGGCCTTTGCTCCGGGCCAGGTCCAGCATCGGCTGGCAAAAATCTGCGCCAACAATTGTGGCCGACGGGCATTGTTTTGTGATGGCCAGCGCCAGATCGCCGCTGCCGGTGGCCATATCCAGAACGCGCTTTGGAGCCCAACTATGGACGATTTTCGCCGCCCGTCGGCGCCATAGAAAATCGAGTCCACCACTGAGTAGATGATTCGCCAGATCGTAGCGTCCTGCAATTGCGCCGAAGAGGCGCTGGACGATGGGCCCCTTGCCGGGTTCCGGCTTGGGACTTGGTTTAGTGGCGATATCGGTCACGAAGGAGGCATATCCCGTGCTAAGTAGTGCGTCGAACGAAACCTGCGACGACAGCCCATCGCAAATGTCCTTACTTCAAAATTCTCCTGCAAAAATTCTCATCATTGATGATGAGCCATCGAATGTCCGCCTCCTCGAGCGGATGCTGGACCTTTTTGGCGGGCTCGAATACCGCACAACTACTGACCCTCGCGAGGCGGTGTCTATGTTCGCCGAGTTCCAGCCCGATCTAGTGCTCACGGATCTCCATATGCCACATATTGACGGCTACGGACTCATGGAGCAGTTGAGGCAACTCATCCCGGAAGGCAGCTTTTTACCCATCGTAGTGCTTACAGCGGATATTACTGCGGAAACGCGACGCAAGGCTCTGGCGACGGGTGCGAGTGATTTCATCACAAAGCCGCTAGATACAACGGAGGTGCAACTGCGCATCCGCAATTTACTCGAAAACCGTTTTCTCAACCTGAAACTCGAAGAGCAGGTCTTGCAACGAACAATCGAATTGGAGCATGCGCTCGAACAGCTACGTGCGACGCAGAATCAAGTCGTGAAACAGGAGCGTCTCAGCGCGCTGGGAACAATGGCCGGGGGGGGGTAGCACATGATTTCAATAACACGCTGACGATGATGATCGGCTACGGCGAGATGTTGCTGCCGTGGTTTGAAAAAGCAGCACCGGATACAAAGGAGCAAACGTATCTCAAGCACATCGTCTCTGCCGCGCAGGACGCAACGCATGTCGTAAAACGTCTGCGCGATTTCTATCGTCCTGCGGATGCTGCCGATGTGCGTGTAGCCGTGGACTTGAACCAGCTTTGCGAGCAGGCCGTCGGTTTTACCGCTCCGAAATGGAAAGGTGCGTCGCGCGCTGCTGGCGCATCAATCGAAGTAGTGCATGATTTCAGCGAAGTGCCGTTCGTGCTCGGTTGCGCACCGGAGTTGCGCGAAGTGCTGACGAATCTCATTTTCAACGCAGTGGATGCGATGCCCGAAGGCGGGCAGATCACCGTGCGCACTCGCTCACTGCCAAATCATGTGCGAGTGGATGTGACTGACACCGGCATCGGCATGACGCCTGAGGAAAAGGTGCGCTGCCTCGAACCATTCTTCACCACGAAGGGCGAACACGGAACCGGGCTGGGGCTCGCCGTCACCTACGGTATCGTGCAGCGCCATGGTGGGCACATCGAAATCGAGAGCGAAAAAGGGTGCGGCACTACATTTTCACTGTTGTTTCCGGTGGCGGATTCAGATGCGAACAATGGGACTGTGGCACTCGCAAAGGATGCGGTGCGCTCACTGCGCGTGCTAGTGGTGGACGATCAGGAGATCATCTGCGAACTCATATCCGAACACCTCATCGCCGACGGGCATCAGCCGGTGACAACTTCGGAAGTCGAGAATGCGATCCAATTTTTGAGAGACGGTAGTTTCGATTTGGTCGTCACCGACCAATCCATGCCCGTCATGAATGGGATTCAGTTTGGGCAGATGGTGAAGCAAATGCACCCAACGACGCCTGTGATTTTACTCACCGGTTTTGGAGATGAGTTGAAAGTGAATGGTCAAATGCCGGATTGCATAGACATGATCGTCTCAAAGCCGGTGTCATCGGTCGAACTCCGCCGGGCGATACTCGAAGTCACAAAATAAGTTGTGCCCTATAACAAAAGGGCAGGCGAATGTGCCTGCCAGTTTTGCAAAGAAGTGCTCGCGAGAGGAATCGAACCTCCATGGGTCTCCCCATATGATTCTGAATCATACGCGTCTGCCAGTTTCGCCACGCGAGCAATGAAAGAGGCGCGGATAAAAGCCTCACCGTCATGGGGAGGCAAGTGATTTGTCGCAGACCTTACGAGATGCGCATCGGCATCAGCACATAGAGGAACGGCGTGCCGATTTTGATCACGCCCGGGCTCATCTCATCAATGAGGTCAATATGCACTTCATCATCGGTGAGATTGCGGAGCGGATCTTGAAGGAATCCGGGGTTGAATGCGATGGACATTTCCTTGCCCTTGAAATTGACCGCGAGGGATTCGTGCGCTTCGCCGACTTCCGGTGTGTTCGCGGTGATTTCGAGGTTGTTCTTGGTGAAAATCAATTTCACCGAGTTGGATTTGTCGCTCGAAAGCAGCGATACGCGGCGCACTGCGGTGAGCAACAATTCGCGCTCGATGGTCACGCGCTCCTTGGCTTCCGGTGGGATGACTTGTTTGTAGTTCGGGTAGTTGCCTTCGATGAGTTTGGAGACCAGGACTTTTCCGTTTACGTCGAAGCCGACTTGGTTTTCACCGACGTTCATTTTGATCTCGCCCTCTTCACCGAGCAGGCGCTGGAGTTCAGTTACGCATTTAGAGGGAACGATCACGTCCACTTCCTGTCCGCGAGGAAATTCCAATTCGAGATCCACAAGCGCGAGGCGGCGGCCATCGGTGGCCACCATGGTCAGTTTGCCCTCTTTGAAAGAAAACAGGATGCCATTCAGCACGTAGCGCGTTTCGTCTGTCGAGATCGCGAAGGCGGTTTTTCGCAGCGCGTCCTTCAATTCCTTTTGGCGGAGCGTGAAGACTTTTGCGTCGGCCAGCTTGGGCAATGCAGGGAACTCCTCCTCGGCGAGGCCCATCATTTTGAAAAAACTCTGGCCGCAGCGAATGGACGCGATGTTCTTGCTGTCCACTTCGACTTCCACATCGGCGGCTGGCAGTTCTTTCACGATGCTCGCGAGGCGCCGGGCGGGCAGTGTGGTGCCGCCGCCTTTTTCCACCTTGGCTTCCACGGTGCAGCTCATGCCCACATCGAGGTCGTTTGTGGTGAAGCGCAACACGCCGTCTTCGGCGCGGATGAGGACGTTGGAAAGTATCGGCAGCGTAGTGCGTGTGCTGACGATGTTTTGGACGGTCTGGAGACCATCAAGGAGTTTGTCTTTGGCGACGTTGAATTTCATAACGTATATGGGTGGGTAAAGTTCCGCGCCTTTTGACCGAACATCTTGTGGGGTGCAAACTTTTTTAGCCACAAGATGTGGGGTTCGCAGCAGTGGCTGCGAGCGTTTACTCCACTTTTACACCACGGACGCGTAACGTAGTCCCCGTTTGCTGCTGAAATTGAGCGACCGCTTTGTTGTAGTCAGCCTTCGCGCGCAACTCGGCGGTTTCTGCTTCTGCGAGTTTCTTTTGCAATTCCAGCACCTCGAAAACAGTGCCGCTTCCCGCAACAAGTCGCTTTTCTCCCGCATCCAGACTTTCCTTTGCGAGCCGGTGCGATTCGCGAGTGGCTTCGATGCGTTGTTTCGCAGTGACGACTGCGCCGTTCGCATTGTCCACCCGCACGATGATATCCTGTTCGAGTTGCTGGAGCCGAACGAGAGCCTGCGCAGATTCGAGTTGAGCGGCATTGTAGCGACCGCGCGCGGCTTGATTGCCAAGCGGAACGCTGAACGTCGCACCTGCGTTCCATGCGGACTGATCGCGCCTCGTGGTTCGCTGTGCGCTGGTGCCGAAATCATCATCCAAGCCGAGCAAGCTGAGGCTTCCTGTGAGATCAAGACGAGGAAGCGTCTGGTTTTTTTCAAATGCCATGGCGATGTGACGGTTTTGCAGATCGAGTTTCGCCTGCCGGTAATCGGGCCGCAATTCGAGCGCCTCGCGCACACCGGCAATCACACTCGCAGCGAAGTCCGGCGTCTTTGGCGGCACGATCTCCACTCGTGTGCCGAGCAATGGCAGCAGGTCGGCAGTGATGAGTTGCTTCAGGAAATTCTCCTGATCCTTCACCTCACGCAGTGTCGTGATCACAGCCTCCTCGCGTGCAGCGACCTCGGCTTGTGCAGTTGTCACATCGAGCGCCTTCATCACGCCCACTTCCACGCGCTTGATGTTGTCCTGCAAAAGCTGCTGAGCCAGCCCGCGAGTGCGCTTCGCCACCTCGAGGTTTTCGTGCGCGAAATGCAGCTCGTTATACACATCAATCACATCCGTGATCACCGCAATGACCCGCTCTTTCAGCCCCCATTCCGAAATCACCACATTATTCCGCGCCACGCGCACGCCGGCGAGCTGCGCATCAGTCCCGGCGTCTCGCAACAATGGCTGGCTGACGCTAAACGACGCCTCGCTCGCGTAGTCCGCATCGAAGCGGTTGAAAGTCCCGCGCTGCCGCCGTGAACTCAGACCGACATCATAGCCAAGCCCCCACACAGTCACGCCGCTCACACCAGTGCTCCAAGTGTTGCTTTGCGTAATCCCATCGAACGAAAAATGGTGGCCTGCACCGCTTGCATCGCGCCGAAATTGATCCCGCACCGTGGCCTCGCCCCGCCGAAAACTGATGTCAAAATTTGGATCGAACTTCCCTTTCGCCGTCCGCTCCTGCTCCTTCGCAATCTTTGGTTCATAGCGCGATACTTCGATGGAAAAATTCTTCGCCAGTGCAAACCCGATAGCCTTATCGAGATCGAGCGCCAGCACGCGATGGCCGGGCGCATCATCGCCGGCCAGTAAAGTCGCCGCGTAGAGAAAAGGGATTATTTTGCAAAACATGTGAAGAACCAACCCGCGAGCGTCGCGCTTACTAGTGTTGGTGCTCATTGAGCAAAATAATTCGCTCGAAGTCGAACCTTGTCGCCAAACAACCATCCTGCCAGCTTCTACACCGTGAAATTTCTGCCGCTCTTAGCTTTCGCTTTTCTCACTGGTTGCCAGACCTATTCTGGCTCACAGACCTATACCAAGTTAAGCGTGAGCAATCATCAAGGTGACCACATATCCGAATGGATCGCGGAGGGCCATGTAAGTAAAATAGAGCATGGCTACTCAATCAAAGCCATCGAACGTCACAGCGGGGCGCCAAATAAAGTAGTGAATCGCTATCCCAACGGCTGGCGAACCACCGTCATCGGGCCGAATATCGTCCGGCAACCCGTGGATAAACCGGCCTGGCTTGTCGAACTCGACGCCGAAAAGAAATAGGGCGGGTTAAAGCCGCACGGAGACCCCGTGTTCGGCTAGGTATTTTTTTACGTCCGCTACGGTGTATTCGCCGAAATGAAAGATGCTCGCGGCGAGCACGGCGTCTGCGCGGCCCTCGCTGAGCACGTCGGCCATGTGCCCGAGATTTCCTGCACCACCGCTGGCGACGACGGGGACGCCGACTGCTTCGCTCACTCGGCGGGTGATGACGAGGTCGTAGCCGGCCTTGGTGCCGTCGGCGTCAATCGAATTCAGCACGATCTCCCCCGCCCCGCGCTGCACGGCTTCCTCGGCCCATGCGACTGCGTCCTTGCCGGCGGGCTTGCGTCCGCCGTGGATGAAAACTTCCCAGCGATCGGGCGCGGTTTTTTTGCAATCAATGCTGACGACGATGCACTGGCTGCCGAATTTATCCGCTCCAGCGCTGATGAGTTCCGGCGTGGCGATGGCGGAGCTGTTGATGCTCACTTTGTCCGCACCGGCTTTGAGCATTGCGCTCATATCGTCCACCGCGCGGATGCCGCCGCCGACGGTGAGCGGCATAAAGCAGCAAGCGGCGGTGCGCTCGATCACATCCACCATCGTCGCGCGGCCGTGTGCGCTCGCGGTGATGTCGAAAAAAACCATCTCGTCCGCACCTTGATCGTTGTAGCGGCGCGCAAGCTCCACGGGATCGCCGACGTTGCGCAGTCCGCCGTCCTCGGCGCGCCCGAACTGCACGCCGCGCGTGACTTTTCCATCGTGGACATCGAGGCACGGAATGACGCGTTTTGTGAACATGAGAACCGCGATTTAGCGGACGGCGCGCGCGGGCGCAACTCCGGCGGAATGTGACAGTCCTGTATGCCAGTAATCTCCGTTTCATTTTGCACATGGACTGTGCTTCATTCGCGCACCCATGAGCGCCATGCAGCAACCTTCTGAGCCCGCCAAGGAAGTTATCGCACCGAGGCACGAATCATTGACCAAGGAATTCGATGAAGCGCGGCGTGCACTTCAGCCCGAGTATGGCGAAGTGCGTCTGTGGCTTGTGGCGCGCGATCCGCACTGGCTGTTTGCCTATTGGGAGTTTAATCCCGACGAGCATCCCGAAGCGCGTGGCGAAGATGGTGCCGCTCATTTTTTCCTTCGCGTCCAGCGCGAGGACGGAACGGTGGAGGCGACCGTCGAAATCCAGCCCGGCGCGGGAAACTGGTATGTTCCCGTGCGACAAGCTGACTGCGCCTACACAGCAGAGCTTGGTATTTTCACATCGGGGGCGTGGGCATTTCTAGCGCGCTCCGGTGCGACCCGCACTCCGCCTGTGGATGCAGACGACGTTTTCACAACACTAACATCGAAAATTCCCTCACGACTCAGCCTCACCGAAATGCGTGCGCTGATGGCGGGTCAATCGCTGCCCGGAGAAAGCACCGCGCAAACCGCCGCGCGCGTGCAGGACTCCGTCCACCGCACTGTGCGCTGGACGCCCGAGCAGGAACGGATGCTGGAGAAATTGCTCGCCGAGGAGGCCGAAAAACGCAGCGCGCAATAAAGACGTAGAATAGATCGCGAGCGGAGGGAAACGCACCCCTTCACCAAAAAAAGCCGGAGCCTTTCGACTCCGGCTTTTTGTAAGCTTGCTTGGTGCGCTTAGATTTTGTCGGCGGAATATTCCCAGCCTTTGCGATAGGCGGTGCGCTTGATGAATTTGTTCGCGTCTTCGTTGTCGAACTTGAGCGCCTTGGAATCCCACTTCAGGCGTTTGCCGGGGAAGCGCATGGCGAGACCGCCGATGAGCGTGGCCTCGGTCAGCGGGCACGAGTAGTCGAAGTGTGCAGCGTATGCGAATTCCTTTCCGAGTTTGATGGACTCGGTCCATTCCTGCTGCGGGTTGCCGTGTGTGATGCTGCGCGGCTCGGTCTTTGGGATTTTGTCTTCCGGGAATTCCTCGCGGCGTTTCTTGGGCCAGATTTGCATGCCCTTCGCCTGGTCGCTCTTGTTCAAAATGACGCCCTCGGTGCCGACAATCATCCAGCCACCTGCGGAGACGCCCCTGCCAAATGCCTCGGCCATATCAATGCTGGCCGGGAATTCCGGCAGGTAGGGTTTGCCGTCGGGCTTCTTGCCTTCATACCAAGTGAACGGAACGTCTCCGTGGCCGGGGACGTTGGTGAATTCGAGTTTCACGATGCTGCCGGTCGGCCATGCGATGTCAGTCAGATCGTCCACTTGCGTGGCTGTCACCGCGCTCGCGGTGGTGAGGCCGAGCGCGACGAAAGGCGCGTCCATCAAATGGCAGCCCATGTCGCCAAAGGCGCCGGCACCCCATTCGAGAAAGCCGCGCCATTTGAAGGTGTGCACGTTGTCCGAATACGGAATGTCTGGTGTCTGGCCGAGCCACTGCGTCCAGTCGAGGTGCGCGGGCGCCTTGCCGGTTTTGTTGAGCACGGCGCTTTTCCCCTGCGGCCAAATCGGGCGGTTTGTCCACACGTGGACTTCTTTCACTTTGCCAATGACGCCCGCCTTCACCCACTCGGTGGTGACGCGGTTGCCTTCGTAAGTGTGGCCCTGATTTCCCATCTGTGTGATGACGCCTTTTTTGCGCGCAGCGAGATGGAGCTGGCGGTTTTCCCACAGCGTGTTCGTGAGTGGTTTCTGGATGAACACATGCTTACCGAGGCCGATGGCGTGCATCGCTGCGGGGTAGTGCATGTGGTCGGGCGTGCTGATCGTCACGGCCTCGATGCCCTTGATCTCGTCGAGCATCTTGCGGAAATCGCTGTAGGCTTTTGCGTTCGGGTAGCGCTTTTGTGCGTTCGCAAGGGCGTTCGCGTCCACGTCGCAAATGGCGACGATTTCATTGTTGCCGGAAACGCCCGAGGCATCGCTCTCGCCTTTGCCGCCTACGCCGATGCACGCGAGCGCGACCTTCTTGTTCGCACCCTGCGCGCGCAGGTAATTGGGAAACATGCCCGATGCCGTGATGGCACCGATGCCTTTGAGGAATGAACGACGGGATGTCTGTGGAATATGGATCATGTGGTTGTTTGGTTTTGTTGGGAAGTGACCGGACGAACCGGCACGCAAGGGAGTATGACCCGCGTGGGTATTGCCAGCTTAGAATCTGTGAAAAGTTATTTACCGATCGGACGTCGGGAAAGTGCCGCGACAACGTCCCAATGATTCGCGACGAGCAATTCGCGAGCGACTTCGGTGTCCAGCCCGAGCGCCACAGCCACCATGCGTGTCGCGCGGTCACGCAATTTCACATTGGTCGCGCGCAGATTTACCATCGCACCGCCGCGCACTTTGCCGAGGCGGATCATCGCGCAGGTCGAGAGGATGTTCAGCGCAACTTTCGTGGCGGTGCCCGCTTTCAGGCGCGTGGAACCGGTGACGATCTCCGCGCCCGTCGGCAGATCGAACTCCACGTCCCACGGCTGCGGCGATGGGTTCCGTGTTGGATTGCAGGTGAGAAGAATCGTCCGCGCTCCGAGTTGCCGCGCTCGCGCCAGTGCGCCGATCACAAACGGCGTCCGCCCGCTCGCAGCGATCCCGCACACCACATCGCCCGCACGCACGCCGCGCCCGGTCATCGCGAGCGCGCCTGATTCACGTGAATCCTCCGCAGCTTCCGCCGAATGTGTGAGCGCAGACGCACCACCGGCGATCACGCCCTGCACCAATTCGGACGGCGTGCCAAAAGTCGGCGGGATCTCGCTCGCATCCAGCACGCCCAGACGACCGCTCGTGCCCGCACCTGCGTAAAGAAGCCGCCCGCCCTTCGACAGCGCGGCTGCGATCAATTCCACCGCATCCGCGAGCCTGTCTTTGCACGCCGCCAGCGCCACACGCACTCGATCCTCTTCTTCGACAAACAGCGCCACGAGTTCGCCCGCCGACATTTTCTCAAGCTCCTCCGCACGCGGATGCACCTGCTCGGTCGCCGCGCTCGCCAGCTCTCCGGCGCTAGCGACTTCAGAGGAAAGTGCGGCGGGATTTTCCATATGAACCGCCCCTTTTCGCGCCAGCGCCGCCGCACCAAAAGCCCCACTCCGCGTGCAAAGCTCTACGTTTGCGCCCGGCAATTTCTCAGCGAGCAAACGGCGGTAGTGCGCTGCGTAGCCGGGTTCCTTCGTGAGGAGCCCGCCGAGCAGACGCACATCAACGCTTTCCATCCCGAGACGTTGCGCGACCGCGACCGTGAACCGAGCAAGATCACCAGCGCGATGTTCGATCAACTCCTGCATTTCCACGTCACCCGCATCCGCCGCCCGGAAAATCACGGGCGCAAGCCGCGCGACCTGCATCTTGTCGGCCTGGTTCACCCAGTCCACGAGCTGCGGCAGTTCATTCAGCGAAAGCTCGGCGAGGATCGCCGATGCGAGCGGGGAAAGCGTGCCCTCGATGTCGTAACGCAGGATCACCTTGCGCAGGGCGTGACGACACATGTCGTAGCCGCCACCACGGTCGCCGAGGATGTGCCCCCAACCGCCGGATTTTTCCACGCGCCCGCCCTTCCTTCCATGCACGACAGCACCCGTGCCGCTGATGACCACGATTCCGTCGCCATCCCCCAGCGCCGTGGCAAAGCCAGATTCACAATCACTCCCCACACTCACGCGCGCAGCCGGCCACGCAGCGACAGCCAGCCGCCGCAGCCGTGCGCGATCGTTTTCCGACAAACACCCCGCGAGAAACACGCCCGCTTCATTCACCTCGCGCGGCAGCACCGCGAAAAGTTGCGAGAGCTGCGTATCCGTGGAGAGCTTCAGATTCGCCGCGCCAAGCTGGCCTTCCCCGAGCACGCGCCCAGTGTCATCGAGAAGCACCCAGTCGGTT
Organism: Prosthecobacter debontii; assembly: GCA_945868985.1. GTDB lineage: Bacteria > Verrucomicrobiota > Verrucomicrobiia > Chthoniobacterales > Chthoniobacteraceae > SXWH01. The sequence continues at coordinate 26,772 of CAMBOD010000001.1, forward strand.
TTTGTGCCACCGCCTTCAACGCCGAGAATGGTGTGATTTGCCATGTGAAAAAATCGGTTGCCGGAAAATGCCCTCATAACCCGCGCTTGGCAATGGCGGCAAACCTACTAACTCAACAGCCACTCAAACATGACTCCCGCACTCATCTGGTTCCGTCGCATCTGCTGGCTCGGTGTCGCGATTTGGACGGCAACGGTATTTTACCTCTCGTCCCAAGGCGGCCCGGATCTCGCCGAACAAATGCCATTCTTCATGGCGATGTGGGACAAGCTCCTGCATTTCGTCGCATTTCTCAGCGGCGCATGCGCTCTGCTGCCAGCACTGCGGCTCAGCTATTCATGGTCGTGGAAAAAAGTCGCGCTCACTTGCATCGCCTGCCTTTCCATCTACGGCGCACTCGACGAAGTGCACCAATACTGGACGCCAAGCCGCAGCGCGCTCGACCCGCTCGACTGGCTCGCAGATACTCTCGGAGCCGCCACCGGCACCACACTCGCCTTTTTCATCCATGCCTTCTGCGAAAGAAAAAATCGCCGCACTACGTCGGGAAATTGAGGAACACGACCGTCGCTACTACGTCGAGGCCCGCCCGACGATCAGCGACGCCGCCTACGACGTGCTCTATCGCGAACTCCGCGCACTCGAAGAAGCACACCCAGAACTCATCACACCCGATTCGCCAACGCAGCGCGTGGGCGGCGCGCCGTCGAAAGGCTTCAAACAGGTGCGTCACCAGGTGCCGATGCTGTCGTTGGAAAAAATCGAGCCACCGACACTAACGGGCGCGGATGCGGAACTGGAGTTTTCAAAGCGTGTGCGCTTGCAGGACGAGCGCACCGTCGAGGAACTGCGCTGGTTTGACCAGACGATCCGCAAACAGCTCGACTCGGAGAAGGTCGGCTATGTGATGGAGCCGAAGGTGGATGGCGTCTCCATTTCAGTCTATTACCGCGATGGTTTGCTAACGCTAGGCGTCACGCGCGGCGACGGCACGACAGGAGACGATATCACGGCAAATCTCCGGGCGGTGAAGGCGATCCCGCTGCGACTCGACATGCCGAATCCTCCCGCGCTGCTCGAAGTCCGTGGCGAGGCCTACATGCCGGTGAAGGAATTCGAGGCGATGAACGCCGCGCTCGAAGCTGCTGGCGAGAAGACGTTGCCGAATGCGCGCAACGCGACCGCAGGCACGCTCAAGCAGCTCGATTCCAACGCCGTCGCGAAGCGCCCGGTGCGCGCGGTCTTTTACGCTGTTGGTGCGCTCGATGGCATCAGCTTTGCCACGCACGGCGACACGCTGCGCGCGTTGAAGAAATTCGGCCTGCCGACGCAGGAGCTGTGGTGGGAGTGCGACGACATGGAGGACGTCATCGCGAAGTATCAGAGCGAAGTGGTGAGCGATTACGACGAGAGTCGCGACCTGCGGACGAAGCTCCACTACGAGATCGATGGCATCGTGATCAAAGTGAACGACCGCGCCGCGTGGGAGCTCATCCCCGCGAAGGCGAAGGCACCGGGCTACGCGATCGTCCACAAGCCCGTGCCGTGGATTTCCGGCGCGGTGACTGAACTTCTCGGCATCACGATTCAGGTCGGACGCACTGGCGTGCTTACGCCCGTCGCCGAACTAAAGCCTGTGTTCGTGCAAGGCTCCACTGTCTCTCGCGCAACACTGCACAACGACGAAGAAATCAAGCGTAAGGACATCCGCATCGGTGACACGCTCATTATTCGCAAAGCCGGCATGGTCATTCCCGAGGTAATTGAGGTCGTGAAGTCAAAGCGCCACAGCTCTGCAAAACCGTTCGATCTCTTTGAATACGTTGGTGGTAGATGTCCCGCGTGCGGAGGGCAGGCAAAACGCGATCCCCGATTCCACGTGTATGCCAAATGCACAAACCCGGAGAAGATCGGAACCCGATTCAAATGCACATATAGTTCGGACGATTTAAGTTTGGTTGACCAAACATGCCCGATTTGTCGCGAGGCTAAAATGAAGCGAGAAGCAGACTATGCTGACTGGATTTGTGAAAACATCTCCGGCTGCCCCGCGCAGCTCGTTCGACGCGTTGAGTTCTTCGGCCAGCGGAGTGCACTCGATATTGAGGGCGTCGGCGGGGTCGTCGCGGAAAAACTCGTCGAGCGCGGGCTGGTAAAATCACCGCTCGACCTTTTCGATCTGCGACTCGAACAACTCGCGAAACTCAACCTCGGTAGCGACGACGAACCGCGCATTTTCGGCGAGAAAAACGCCACGAAAGTCATCGAGGGAATTTCGCGCGCAAAGACGCAACCGCTCGCTCGCTGGCTTCACGCGTTTGCCATTCCCGATGTTGGCGAACAAACTGCTTCCGATTTAGCAGCGTTCTATCCGGATCTGAAAACACTACTCACTTCAGATCTGATCAAAGACACAGCTGAACTCGGAAAATTCAGGCGTATTTTTGAGCAAAACAAAAATGGGAAAGAGGAAGCGCACCTGACGGCACCTGAAAAAACAGCGAGAAGGCAACGCCAAGAAGAAGCAAAACATCAAGGGAACCCGATCGGTCAGCGCTTGGTAGAATCAGGCTTTGCTCGTTCTGCCGCCCAACCGTGGCAGGCAAAGACACTGATTGGTCCAAGTGCTGCACAGGCAATCGTGGATTGGGCGGCAGGACCGTATGGGCTGGCTGCATTGCAGAAGATGGATGCTCTAGGACTCAATCCTAGCGCAGCGAGAAGGTATCATTTGAAGACAGCAACGCAGGCGGTGGTGCATCTGGCCTCTAACAGACAAAAGAAACTTCTGAAATTCTTCGGAGCAAAGTTTTCCGATCGATTGTCTGTCGGTGCCGCAGGCTTCGAGATCAAGAAGTTGATGGATAATGAGGCCCGCCGAGAGCTTTGGAGAAAGTATCTTTTTCTAAGCCAGGATTTCGATTCCGAATCTGACGAACTCAAACCATACGATGCGGACGCATTGGCGTCTGTGGTGGTTCCGGAGGATTGGAGTAGTTCGGATGCAGTTTCTGAATACCGCAAGGAGTTTGCTGCGGATTTGCTGCAAGACCATTCTCCTTACGACGATCCTCAGCCACCTATCGAATTTGTTGATCGTTCCTTTGTTTTCACTGGGGCGTTTGGTTTCGGATCTAGAATTGAGTGCCAACAAGAGGTTATTCGGCGAGGAGGTAAAACACAGAGCGCGGTCAGTCGGACAGTTGACTACCTCGTTATCGGTGAGGAGGGCAGCAAAGCTTGGAAGGAAGGAGCTTATGGAAACAAAATTGAGGCGGCAGTTATCGCGCGCAGGGAGTGTGGAATGCCAGCGATCGTATCTGAAGCGCATTGGGTTGAAGCACTGCTTCGCAATCCGATCGAGGAACATCAGGCCCCGAAAATTAAGGCACCGCTGAATGATGATAAACAGGGCAGTCTTTTTTGAAAACAAGCGAGGGAACGAAGATAAAAAGCACCGAAACAGGACGAGTTATTTTGATCGTCAGAACACCGATGGCGACCGTGAAAAAAACCGTAGGAAGCGGGCACTGAGTTCGCTACAGTCCACGCCCATGGAAATTGTCCCGATTGAAGTTTTTGGCATCCACGTTGACGTCGCATTCCCTGCACCGCTCGGCTTTCAGGCCGCGAAGCTGGAGGAGTTTGGCGCAAAGATTTGCGACCCCAAAGAGGGACTGCCACTGCGTGCGGAACATATCCGGCTCCGCCGCTTCGATGAGCTTTTCGACTACGAAGTGAAGGCTGTATTTTTCGGCGAAAACGGCACGCTCACCCGCACTGCGGAACGCATCAAACTCGGCATCCGCAACGCACGCACACAGGGCGACTGGAACGTGATCCAGCAGACGTTCACGCGCTTTTATACGCTCATGGATTTCGACGAGAAGTCTCTCTCTCACCTCTCCGCGCACGCGCACGCAAAGTTTGAAACACTCGAAGCACGCGATGAGTGGCTGAAACAATTTTCACACAACGCCCTGATAGATAAGGCCGCGGCGCTCGGCTACGTGAAGATCGCCGATTGGGAAAAAGAAATCCGCGTGCTCATGGAACCATCAAACATGGTGCCGAACGCCGTCTTTATTTCGTGGGATACCCAGTTCGTGAACCTTCAGGAATGGGACACCTTCATCGGCTCTCTGCCGAATGTGATGGAAAACTCGGCGAACTATTTCGAGATCGGCTTCGAACCGTTCAAGGAACGCGTATAGCGCTCACTGAACGGCGAGATGCCCGAGTGCGAGCAGGCCGTAGAAAGTATATTCCGCATCGAGCGCATCGTCCGCCCAATGTCCGTGAAAACCACCCTCCGCGCTCCACAGCGTGTCCACAAAATCGAGACACCGCTCGCGGATTGCCTCCGGCAAAGTGCGGTCGAGACACGATAGCGCGTGAAGCGCAGTGGCCGTGGAAAGCAAATCCGGCAACGGAGATCCGGGCGCCGCAAGCCAGCCGCCCTCCGTGTGCGCCTGCGCGAGCAGCCAGTCGCCGACGGCATCATTCACCGGCACGCCGAGCTGATGGAGCAAAGTCACCGCCGCTGCAGTCGCGGGCACCGTGCCCTGACGCATCCCGCGCACATTTCCCCACGCACCGTCGGGTGTTTCGAGAAACTTTAAGCACTGCACCATCCACATCGCATCCGGCACTTCGCGCCCGAGGTCCTGATACGCACCGAGCGCGACAAAACACCCATACGCATGCCCGTGCACCGCGCCGCGCTTCTCGTGATAGCCGCCATCCGCCGTGCGAAATTCCTCAATGCGCGCCAGCAATTGATCGGCATCGGAAACCACACCACTCGCCGCCCTGCACCGCGCCAGCGCTCCGAGGTGGATAAAATCCAAACCTTCCCCTTCCCCAAACGCCGCCACAAATTTTCCCAGCGCATCCCGCTGCGAAGAATTTTCGTCATCCGCAAATCCGTCATTCGTCATTGTCACCGCCTGCATCCCCGCGAGCGCAAAGATGGTGTAGTAAAGATCCGCACGCCCCGCGCGGTCGCACGCCCCGCCTTCACTCGTGAACTGCCGCATCAAAAAACCGCGCACCAATTCCGTCGAGTCTCCGAGCATCTTCGGAGCAAGCCGTGCGACCTGGAGCATTTCGAGACGGAGACTTCGGTTCATCTCGCCAAGTCTCCGCGCCAGCACGCACACGACAAGATGATTCCCTAGCGCCGCTTTTTTTTGCGCGGGAGTTTTTCGTCGAAGCCGGGTCGCTTAAATTTCCGCGCCTTCGGAAAACGCTTTGTGGTAGCACTGCGTAAACGATCCAAATGGACGAGGATTTCGAGGACGCTGTCGGTTTTTTCCGGGAAGAGTGACTGGAGCGCCGTCCACGCTTCGATGGTGTTATCGAGAGCGATGAGAGCGACTTTGGCGGATCCATCGGAATCGAGCACGCCGGTCTGACGATCCTCGGTTTCTTCGACTCGCGAACTGAATGCGCGGCAGAGCTTCACGTAGATGAGGTGTTGATACCAGCGG
>CAMBOD010000002.1 GCA_945868985.1 Prosthecobacter debontii
TCCATCGCGGAAGAGAACGTAGAACATGTAGATGAAAATTGTGAGCGAGAGCGCGCCGCTCCAGAGCGCATCGAGTGCAAAACTAAATCCATACTCACGCGATGCGCATACAAGGATGGTCGCAATGAGTGCGGCTAGTCCGAGGATCAGTGTAGCTGCGGGAAAAATCTGATCGGTTGCGGCGCCACGTTCGCGAGCCACCTCGCGGAAAAAGACTAGCGACAGCAGGATGAAACAGGAAAGTCCGAGTGCGAGGAAGAGGTAGGACGAGACGCTAATGAAAGCATCGTAGAATCCATGAGCCGCCGCGACGACGACGAAAGTGGCCGGGAATTTCCACCACTTGCCGCGGAAATCACGCAAGGTGTCGCAGAGCGCGAGACCGATGATCCCTGTCGCTGCAAAGTGGAAGAAATTTGCGGTAAGAAAACGTCCGAAGGCACTGGAGGGATCGCCCCGACGGAAATAACTGAGATTTTCTTCCACCGCAAAACCTAGCCCGACGCAACCGGCGATGATGATCATTTCCAGGCGGTCTTTTCGTGCGAGCAGGAATGGAACAAACGGCAGGAAGAACAGCAGCTTGCAAAGTTCTTCGCGCACGCCGACTCCGGCGACGAAGAAGAGGCAGTCTTGAAAAAATAATCCGGTGTGTTTCAGCCCCCATGCCTCGGACTGATACACGTCGAGAAACAACACGGGCAGGGTGCTCGCCGCACCGAGTGGAATTGCGAGGAGCGATGCCCAGATGATGAAGCTGAACAGACCTTTCGGCTGCCCCATCTGCCAGGCGAGAAGCAGCCATACGGCACCGGCGACGCAACTCAGGATGACTGGAGTGCGGTGCGCGAAGTTTTCTTTTTGCATCGTCAGAAGCGGTTGCCAGAGGGATGCCCAGTCGCGCTTGTGCATGGCGATTTCGAGCGAGATGGCGGGAGTGAGAATTTTTTTGTAGCCGGGGTCTTTGGCCAGTTTGGCAAGGCTGGTGAAGTCCTGTTTTTGGTAATGCGTCGCGAGTATTCTCTGTCGCACTGTTTCGGCGTTTGGGCGCACGGCGAGTTCGCGTTCGTAATACTGGAGGGCGCGTGCGGTCGTTGGTTGTTTTGTGATGTAGAAATCGCCGACGAGTTCGTTTGCGTAAGCCACCGGTTTTGCCTGAACGGCGAGGAAGAGCAGGTCTGCGCCGGGTTCGCCGAGGCGTGACGCGAGGCTCTCCCAATACGCGAGTGCGAGCGATTTCTGATCGGGGGTGAGTCTCGATATTTTTAATGCATTCGTGACATCGGTATTGCCACTTCTGTCGTAGTTATTGCGCCCTTTGAGTGCGGTGAGGACACGGTCAATCTGCGGCGCGGGTTTGAGCAATTCATCGGGAAGACTGATTTGCTGACCGTTTTCATCAATCATTCCTCCGTGAAAGCCGAATGCTTTCCGGAACATTTCGACAAACGCGGCCTGCGGATCTTTAGCCTGAGATTGCCAGCCTATCAGTGCACCGATGCCGATGATAATCGCTGCGCTCCAGACCAGGATGTGTGGATTGCGTGTCCAGTAATATAGGCGGATGCGCCAGCCAGTGATTTCACCGGCGGGTTTATTCTCGGGGGGAGTCGGGCTGTCTGGCTCCACAAGCTGCATGGAGCGCTAGTCAGCAAGCGCTCTGCCATCCTCGGGGATTCAGGTCCGATATTATCCGCGCAGTTGCACGAGGGCGGCGTCTAGCGTGGCGCAGTCGGTGATGCTGAGGACGGGGGTTTCCTTTCGCGTGCGTTTGATGAGTCCGGCGAGGACGCCGCCGGGGCCGAGTTCGAGGAAGAGTTCTATTTTTTCCATGTCCACGAGGAACTCGATGGTCTCAGTCCAGCGCACTGAGCCTGTGACTTGTGCAGAAAGGTGGCTGCGGATTTCGGCAGGCGTGGAGACGGGGCGCGCGGTCACGTTGGCGATGATGGGGAAATGCGGCGGCTGCATCGGCGTGGCGGCGAGCGTGGGGGCGAGTGCATCTGCGGCGCTCTGCATGAGGCGCGAGTGGTAGGCACCGGCGACGTTTAGTTTTTTAGCGATGCGGATGCCGCGTTCCTTGGCGGCGGCGATGGCGGAATCAATTTTTGCGTTTTCGCCGGAGAGGACGATTTGGCCGGGGCTGTTGAAATTGGCCACGTCCACGTCGCACTCGACGGCGAGTTGGCGGACGGCGTCCTCTTCGCCGCCGATCATCGCAGCCATCGCGCCGGTGGTGCGGGCGCAGGCTTCCTGCATGAGACGACCGCGCTCGGCGACGAGACGGAGGCCATCGGCGAAAGTGAACGTGCCCGCGGCTGCGTGGGCGGTGAATTCGCCGAGCGATAGACCGGCGGCGCAATGCGTGGGGAGATCGCCGATTTCTGCGCGCAGCGCGGCGAGGCAGGCGAGGCCGTGGACATAAAGCGCGGGCTGGCAGTTGGCGGTCTGCACCAAATCTGTCTCCGGCCCATCAAAGGCAACGGAACTGAGCGAGCGGTCGAGAATGGCGTCGGCTTCGTGAAAGAGCGCGGCTGCTGCGGGATATTTTGCGACGAGGTCTTTGCCCATGCCGACGGTTTGTGCGCCCTGACCGGCGAAGAGAATTGCGATGCGTTTCATAGATTAGAGAGTGAGGTTTACCTGAGGGGAGCGGGGCTTTTTCTCTCACTCTCACTGGAATTTGGCAAGCAAGCGGGCGGTGCGGGCTGCTGCGCGTTCGAGCAGGAGGGGGGCTTCGCGCATCGCTTCTTCGAGCGCGATTGGGCGGTCGGTGATGGGGACGAGGGCGTCGAAAAGGTGGGCGCGTTCTGCTGCTTCGGTGACTGCGCCGGCGAAACCGATGACGCGTTTTCCAGCGGCACGCGCACGCGCTGCGATGCCCGCCGGGCCTTTGCCATCGAGCGTTTGATCGTCGAGCCGCCCTTCGCCGGTGATGACCCAGTCAGCCGCTGCGATGCGCTCATCCAGATGGATTGTCTCGGCGACGATGTCGAAGCCGGGTTGGATATTTGCAGCGCAAAAAGTGAGCAGCCCGAAGCCGAGTCCGCCCGCAGCGCCTGCGCCGGGCGTGTTGCGAAAATCGCAGCCGAGACTCGTTGTGCATACGTCGGCGAGACGTCGCATCACGGCTTCTAGTGCTTCGACAGTGTGTGGGTTCGCACCTTTCTGCGGCGAATAGACGCGGGCCGTGCCGCGTTCGCCGAGGAGCGGATTTTGCACATCGCACGCTGCGATGATCTCCGGCAGTGCGAGTGTGTCGGGGCGCTCGATGCGATGGAGTAAATCGAGCGTTCCGGGCACTGCATGAAACTCGCCTCCGTCTTCGTTGAGAAAATGATAACCGAGTGCGCGAGCGATGCCGATGCCGCCATCGGTGGTGGCGCTTCCGCCGAGACCGATGAGAATTTTCCGCGCACCACGAGCGATGGCGTCGCGCAAAAGAATGCCCGTCCCATGAGTGCTAGCTAGGAGCGGATCGCGGTCTTCCGGCTGGATGCGCCACAGGCCGCTGGCCTCGCTCATTTCGATGACGGCGAGATGCTCGTTTTCCAGCCACGCGTAGCGCGCAGTGATGGCTCGACCGTTGGCGTCTTCGCTTGCCAGTTGAATCCACTGCGCTCCGAGTGCGGCAGCGAGCGCCTCGGCGAAACCTTCGCCACCATCGGCAATCGGGGCGATGTCCACTACGGCATCGGCGAAGACCGAGCGAAAGCCGCGCTCGATGGCCTCGGCGGCGGCGAGTGCGGAGAGGGAGCCTTTGAATTTATCGGGAGCAATCAGGAGTCGCATGGCGTCCTCTCAGTGCTCGTTTCGCGGAGCGCAGTAAAGCCGCGAGTCTTGAACATTGTGGGCTTGCCCAGCAGCGACGCCTCCGCAACAGTGCGCTGAACCGGAGGGGTGGCAGAGTGGTCTAATGCACTGGTCTTGAAAACCGGCAGGCCGCAAGGTCTCGTGGGTTCGAATCCCACCCCCTCCGCCAGTCCCATGCCCGATCCGGTCCCATACAAACTCTCCATTTCACGCAAGGTGATACTCGGCGTGGTTTTCACGCTCGTTATGCTTGGGATGATTGCGCTGGTGAGCCTTATCAGCACGCGAAGATTTCTCGCAACTTCCGCGGCTGTAGGAGAAGTGCGTGAGGTGCTCGAAAGGAGCGAACGTGCGCAGCGTTACTTCATGGAAATGGAAAGCGGAGTGCGCGGATTCATGCTCTCGGGAGATGACGATGCCCTGATTCCTTATGAGCACGGGCAGTCCTTTATTATCCAGGAGTTGCAGGGGTTGCGAAAACTGACGGCTCAAAACGAGGAACAACAAGAGCGATTGTCGAGATTACAGGTGTTGGTGGGGCGTGGTTTTGCAGTCCATGCGAGTGGAATCGAGAGGCGGCGCGAAGGCGGTGCGGTGGCAGCCGCGCAATATTTTTCCAATAAGGAAAACCGGCGTGAAGAAGATGCGATTTTCACTCAAATCCGCGACGAGCTGAATGAAATTGATCAGGCGGAGCGGTTGCATCTGGACGAACTGATAGAGCAACGCGAGAGCATCGGCAGTGTGAACACGTCGCTTGTTTTGGGCGGCACGGTGCTGACTTGTATTGCGCTGGTCGTTGCGGGGATTGTCGTGCTGCGCGACATCGCGCAGAGGAAACTCGGTGAGGAGAAGCTCGAATATGAGCGCAATCTTCTACGGCAGATCATGGACACGATTCCGGACCGGATTTTCGTAAAGGATCGCGAGGGGTGCTTTACTCGCGACAATGCGGCGCATCGTTTGCATCTCGGTTTGGAAACGGAGGATGGAGTGGTCAAAAAAAGTGATGCAGACTTTTTCTCAGCGGAGTTGGCGAAGCGCTATCGCGAGGACGATATCGCCGTGCTGGGCGGGACAAAAACGATGGTGAACGTGGAGGAGCCGGGAGCAACGCCGGACGGACGCGAAATTTGGCTGGAGACGACAAAGGTGCCCTTGATGGGGCCGGACGGAAAGGCGATTGGGATCGTGGGAGTTTCCACGGACATCACGAAACGAAAAGCGAACGAAGAGAGGCTGCGGCATTATGCGCAACAGCTCCAGCGCTCGAACGAGGAATTGCAAAATTTCGCGAGCGTGGCGTCGCACGATTTGCAGGAGCCTCTGCGGAAAATTCAGGCGTTTGGTGACCGGATTCGTGCGCGGTTTTCCGGCCAACTCGGGGAGCAGGGGAGTGATTTCCTCGCCCGGATGATGGATGCGGCGGACCGGATGCAGACGCTCATTCAGGACTTGCTCAAACTTTCACGCGTTACGACCCGTGCGCTGCCATTCGAGCGTTGTGATTTGGCCGAGACCGTGCGCGGTGTGCTAGGGGATCTGGAATTAAAAATCGCCAGCACGTCAGGCCGCGTAACGGCGGCTGGGCTGCCGGTGATTCAGGCGGACCCGACTCAGATGAGGCAACTTTTCCAAAATCTTGTCGCTAATGCTTTGAAATTCCAGCCGCCGGACACGAGGCCCGAAGTGTTGATTGCCGGCCGCACTTTTCCAAATTTCAACGGCGAACTGCCCGATGTGCCAGCGGGGGAGCCTCTGTGCGAAATCCGCGTGCAGGACAACGGTATCGGTTTTAGTCAGGAGTTTGCTGAGCAAATTTTTAGTCCCTTCAAACGATTGCACGCACGCACCGAGTTTGAGGGCAGCGGTATCGGACTTTCGGTGTGTCGCAAAATTACGGATCGCCATCGCGGAAAGATCGTGGCACACAGCACTGAAGGGCGGGGTGCAACTTTCATCGTCACACTGCCTTTGAACCAACCTCAGTCACCATGAACGCAGAAACAAAACCAATCACTATTCTCATGGCGGATGACGATCCGGACGATCGTCTGCTCACCGCCGATGCACTCAAGGAGGCACGTTTAATCAACGACATCCGCTTCGTGGAAAACGGCGAAGAGTTACTCGATTACCTACGCAAACAGGGGAAATTCTCGGGTGCTGTGGATGCTCCGCGCCCCGGTCTGATCCTTTTGGATTTAAACATGCCGCGCAAAGACGGACGCACCGTGCTGAAGGAACTCAAACAGGACGCCGACCTGCGCACGATCCCGGTCGTGGTGCTCACAACATCGAAGGACGACGAGGACGTTTATAAAAGCTACGATCTTGGCGTTAACAGCTACATCGTGAAGCCGGTGACTTTCGAGGCGCTCGTGGATATTTTGCAGACGCTCGAAAAATACTGGTTCGAGATCGTGGAACTGCCGCCAGCGCGCGAATAGCTACTTTCTCGCTCTCGGCGGGCCTTGTTTTTTGATCGTTCTCGGCGGCCTCGGTGGTCTTGGCTTGGCTGGCTGCGAGCTTCCTGCGTGTAGCTCGGCGATTTCTTTTGGCGTTAGCATCCGCCATTCTCCGGGCTCGACGGTTTGGATGCGGATGGGGCCGAATCGGACGCGGACAAGTCGTTCCACTTCATAGCCCAATTCGTAAAGCATCAGGCGGATTTGGCGATTGAGACCCTGTTTAAGCACGAGCCGGAGCAGGCCGGGGCGCAGCATTTCCACCGCCTCGCATTTTGCGCGGCCTGTGCGGATGTGGAAACCGCGCAGCATTTTCGCGGCATCGGCGATGTCGAAAGTGCGGTCAATCACCACCTCATATTCCTTTTCCACCTCGTGTCGCGGATGCGTGAGGAAATTGGTGAGGTCGCCGTCGTTGGTTACGATGATCAAACCCTCGCTTTCCTTGTCGAGACGACCGACGTGGTGGGTGCGTGGCCAGTTTGGCGGCAGGAGATCGAAAATAGTATTCCGTCCGAGTTCGTCTTCTGCCGAGCAGATGTAGCCTGCGGGTTTGTGAAGGACGGCGTAAAGCGGGCGTTCACTGTGCAGCAGGCGGCTGCCGACTTTCACGGCGTCGGTCGGCAGGACTTGCGTGGCGAGGTCGGTCACGATGCGACCATTGATGCGGACGTTGCCCGCGAGGATGAGTTGCTCGACGCTGCGGCGAGAGCCAAGTCCGGCGGATGCGAGAAAGCGGTTTAGTCTCATTTTTTAAACAGCCTCCTCAGTGTGTGGCGGGGGGACGCGCAGTGCGCAGAGCAGCAGGCAGTCGAGCGCAAGCAATCCCGCTGAAGCGATGAAGGCCCAGTAGCCGTAGGCGTTCGTGCCATCGAATTCCACGAGCGAGTAGCCGAGCACCGGGCCGAGGAAACGCCCCATCCCGCCCGCGCTTTGCATCAGTCCCATCAGACGACCTTGCGCGTGGGCTTCCACAGCGCGAGAAGCGAGACCATTTAGCGTGGGAGTGGAGAGGCTGTTGCCCACGGAAATACCGGTGCAGACGAGCAGCAGCAGTCCGAGTCCGCTTCCGGTTGGGAGGAAAGCGAGCGAGCCCATGCTGGCTGCGAGCACTGCGGTGCCGATGATGGCGAGTGGTTTTTCGATGGGCTTTCGCAGCAGTCGCCGCAACACGCCGCCCTGCATCAGCGCACCGAGGATTCCCACATACGCGAGCACGTAGCCGACGTGCGCTGCATCGTAGCCGTAGCGTTTCGCACAGAAAATCGCGAAGAGCGCGGTCATCACCGAAAAGCCAGTGATACCGGAAAGTTGGCTCAGCAAAACGATGATGATCGTGGGCGCTCTGCCACCGCCGAAAACTTCGCCGAGACTCGCCTTTTCACGCGCCTTGGCGCGCACCTCGGGCGTCAGTGTTTCCGGCAGACGTGCGATGACGAGCATGGCGTTCACGAACGCGAGCACGGCTGCGAAATAAAACGGCACGGATGGTCCGAACGTGCTCAGCATCCCGCCGAGCGCGGGGCCGATGACAAAACCGAGCCCGAATGCCGCGCCTACCATTCCCATCGAGCGTGAGCGTTGTTCCTTCGTCGTGCTGTCGGCGATACACGCCATCGCGGTGGAAATGTTGCCGCCGCTGATTCCATCAATGACGCGCCCGATGAGTAGCATCGTGACGGTCGTTGCCGCGCCGAGAACGACGAAGCCAAGCGCAGTGCCGAGAATGCTCACCACGAGCACGGGTTTGCGCCCGACGCGGTCGCTGAGTTTTCCGATGAGCGGCGCACACACCACTTGTAGCAGTGAGTAAATGCCGACGATCCACATGAGCTGCGAAGGGCTGGCTGAAAACTGGGTTCCCTCCGCGAAAAGCGGCAGCACCGGGATCACGATCCCGAAGCCGATCATGTCTATGAACAGCGTGAGAAAGACGAGGCCGAGCGTTGTGCGCTGAGATTTAGCAGGTGAATTTTCCAAAGCGCGCGGATGAAAGCGCGCCGGACCGTGGAGCGCAAACGGCAAATGCAATTTGCCGAAAACGAAGTGCTAGTGGCAGCCGCAACCGCTGCCGCAGGAGCCGCCGCTCTTTTTGGGCTGCATGTCCGAGTAGCGCGGGGCGTTTCCTTTCGCCATGACGCCGAGGCCTCCAGTGATGATGCGCCGGATGGGCTCGCCGGTCTCGGGATGCTTGGTGAGCGGTGCGTCCTTCATGCTCTGCTGAAGCTCGAACTGACGCGGGGGCGTGGTGAGTGTTTCGTAAAGATAGGTGGCCATGCGACGGAGGATGAAATGATGGACGACGAATGTCGAATGTCGTGTGAAACGACGCGCGACTTTGGTCGGATCGTTACATCAACCAGCGGAGGATGAGCAGTGCGCCGAGGCCGCCCAGGAAGAGTTCGAGGTCCACTTCGAGGCTGAGCCAGTCGAGTTTGCGGAGGAAGGCGGGCTTTTTCATGGATGCTACTTTAGCATCGCGGGTGCCACACGATGATTGGCGGAAAAGAAATCTTATTCCCACAGGCTAGGTCTTGCGTCGCCGCCACCACGGCGCAGCGAGCAGCGCGAAGAAAACGAGGCCGGTGAGATTGATTTCGGCGACGTAGAGAAGGCGGGAGTCGGAGAAATAATCGAGCAGGGTGCGCGTGCTCGGGCGGTGTGTGAGAAAGCCGTAGTTGCCACCAGTGACGGCGTTCACTGTGAGGGCGCAGGCGAGGTAAAGTTCGCTCCACAGCATCACGCGCATCAGTGCGCCGGGGCGGGGGCGGAGTTTGTATTCAAACATGAGCCATAGCACGCCCGCCGGGATGCTGGAGTGGATGATGAGAAAGCAGAGCACGCGCAGTCCGTCGGTGATTTCTATGGCCGGCGTGAACAGCGCCTGCGCGGTGCCGGCGAGTCCCCAAAAATACGCCAGCTCGAACGCGAGCGGGCCGCGCCGTGTGAGCGCAATCACTGTGGCGAGCGCGGCCCAGTCGCAGAGTTGCATCGGCAAAGAATCATCCACATCGAGTGTTTCGCCGTGGGCTTTGAGGATGATCGCGCCAATGTAGGCGGCGATGAGCGCAGCAGCGATTCCCCAACAGATGCCCCGCGCAAGTCGTGGCGATTGCACTTTCCTGCTCAAAAGCCACAGCAGCGGCGGCACGAGAAAAGTCGCGCAGATAAAGCCGAGCTGGAGCGGGCGCATGACGCGCTACGCCAAAATGCCTTTCACCACTTTCCCGAAAACATCCGTGAGCCGGTAGTCGCGGCCCTGCGTGCGGTAGGTCAGCTTCGTGTGGTCAATGCCGAGGAGGTGCAGCATCGTGGCGTGCAGGTCGTGGACGTGGACGACATCCTTCACGGCCTTGTAGCCGAACTCATCAGTCTCGCCCCACTGCACGCCGCCCTTGATTCCGCCGCCCGCGAGCCATGTGGAAAATCCGAGGATGTGGTGGTCGCGACCATTGCCACCCTGCGACATCGGTGTGCGGCCAAATTCACCCGCCCACACGATGAGCGTGTCATCAAACATCCCGCGCTGTTTCAAATCGGTGATGAGCGCCATACACGCGCGGTCCACTTCCGCGGCCTTGAGCTTCACGCCATCCTTCACGCCGCCGTGGTGGTCCCAGTCTTTGTGATAGAGCTGGATGAAACGCACGCCGCGCTCCGCGAGACGACGCGCGAGCAGGCAGTTCGATGCAAAGGAACCGTCGCCGGGAGTGCAGCCGTAGAGTTCGAGCGTGGCTTGCGTCTCCTTGGACATGTCCACCAGCTCCGGCACGCTGCTCTGCATTTTGAAAGCCATCTCGTATTGCGAAATACGCGTGGCGATTTCCGGATCGTCCACGGTGCTGTTGAACTGCGTGTTCAGTGCGTTGACCGTGTTCACGACATCGTTCTGCATTTCGCTCGAAACGCCGGGAGGATTGCTCAGATAAAGCACCGGGTCGCCCTTGCCGCGCAGATGCACGCCCTGAAATTTGCTCGGTAAAAATCCCGCGCTCCACTGCCGCGCCGCGATGGGTTGGTTTTGCCCGCCCTTACCGAGCGAGGTGAGCACCACAAAACCCGGAAGATTTTCCGCCTCGCTGCCGAGACCGTAAGTCGCCCACGCGCCCATGCTCGGACGTCCGGGGATCGTGCTCCCGGTGTTGAAAAAACAATGCGCCGGGTCGTGGTTGATCGCATCGGTCTGCATCGAGCGCACGATGCAGATGTCGTCCACCACGCTGCCGATGTGCGGGAACAGCTCGCAAATCTCCGCCCCGCTCTTACCGAATTTTTTGAAACCCCACTGCGGCCCGAAGCATTTGAGCTGCTGCCCCTGGAGCTGCGCGAGCTGCTGCCCCTTGGTGAGCGAATCCGGCATCGGCTTGTTATGATTTTCCGCCAGAACCGGCTTCGGGTCGAAAGTCTCCAAGTGCGAAGGCCCGCCCGCCATGGTGAGCCAGATCACGCGTTTCGCCTTCGGTGCGAAATGCAACGGGTTCACCACACCCCGCCATTTTTTCTCCTGCAACGCCATCGCCTGCGGCAAAAGCGAAGGATTCAGCAGCGAAGCCAGAGCAAGCGCGCCAGTCCCGCGAGCGGACTGGCCAAGAAAAGTGCGGCGTGTGAGATGATCAAACATTGCGAGATGATAAAGCAGATTAGGCGAGTTGGCTTTGGAAAAATTTCCAGACAGTTGGGTGCTTGTGGTTTGCTGTGATGTCAACCAGCGACCGCATTTTTCCCAACGGATGCACTTTGCCTTTGGCGGGAAATGGATTAACCACAGAACCACATGCGCTACATTGAACCACACGGACACATGGTTTCCCGGACGACTGACGACTATCAGGCGATGGTCACGGCGGGGTGCCTGGCTGTTTGTGAGCCGGCGTTCTGGGCGGGGTTTGACCGGAGCGGGGTGCAGGGTTTTTACGATTATTTTTGCCAGCTTACGGACTATGAGCCGAAGCGCGCGGCGAAGTTCGGGCTGCCGCATTATTCGTGGCTTTGCATCAATCCAAAGGAGAGTGAGGACATGGGGCTGGCGAAGGAGGTCATCTCGATCATTCCGGAGTTTCTGGATCGGCCAAACGTGCTCGGCATCGGCGAAATCGGGCTGAATAAAAACACGCGCAATGAACTGAAGGTGCTCGAATGGCACGTGGATCTCGCGGCGCGAAATGACCAGCTCATTCTCGTCCACACGCCGCATCTGGAGGACAAGCTAAAGGGCACACGGCTGATTCTTGATGTGATTCAGTCCGACAAACGCATCCAGCCGGAGCGCGTGATTATTGATCACGTCGAGGAACACACCGTGGCGATGGTGCTCGATACCGGGATGTGGGCGGGCATGACGCTTTATCCCGAGAGCAAGTGCACGCCGGCGCGCGCGATTGATATATTGGAAAACTACGGTTCCGAGCGCATCTGGATGAACTCGGCGTGCGACTGGGGAATCAGCGTGCCGCTCGCCGTGCCAAGGACGGCGCTGGAAATGCGCAAACGCGGCTGGCTGGAGGAAAAAATTGACGCGGTGATTTACGGCAACCCGCAACGATTCATGAGGCAAAGTCCGCGCTTCAAGCTTTGAGCAGTATGCTGCATAGTCCCCGACAATCCATGTTCGTCCGCCTCGCCATCACCGTCTGCACACTCGCCCTGCCGCTGCTCGCGCAGCAGCCTCCGGTGGCTAACAGCGTAAAACGGCCGAGTGCTGAGCCGGAGATTCCACGTGCAGTGCCAGTCAACACTGCGCCGCGTGCTTTGGTGATGCCGGAAAAGGTTCCGCTCATCAGTGCGCCCGCGTCTGCGATTGTGCCAGCACCTGCACCTGCTGTGGTGCGACCTTCGGCCCCCGCAGTCCCGCCGCCGGTGCAGCCTGCGCCGACTGCATTTGATGTGGAGCCGAGCTGGGAGACCCAGAAGCTCGCGCGGACTTATGTTTTCAGCATCCCGGCACCGCGCGGGATGATTACCGATCGCAACGGCGAGCCTCTGGCGCAGACGCGCGTTGTCCAAAATCTCGCCATTCAATTTCCAACGCCGCCGCAGTTCACCGATGCCGAGGCGAGCCGCTACATTTACGAGCAGGTTGCCCGCGCTCGTGGCGTCATACGACGCGAAATCACGGTGGATTCGGACAAGGCGCTGAAGCATTATAAAAACCGTGGCATCATGCCGCTGGTCATTGCGCAAAATTTGAAGCCCGCCGAAGTCGAGGCTGTGAAGCAGTCAAACGCGGCGGGCATCATCCTCCAGCAGACTTACCAACGCTATTACCCGCAAGGCGCGACGGCGGGCCACATCGTCGGCTACGTGGCCAGGCAGGGCACATATTCGACGGGTGTGGTGGAAAATAGCGAGTTGCTGTGGCCCAGCAGCGAAGGCCGCGAGGGGCTGGAAAAAACTTTCAACGAACAACTCAGTGGCAAGAACGGAGTGATGGCCGTGTCGTTCGATGCGCAGGGGCGCAAGTCCTCGGAGAAAATCGTCGAGCCGCCGACGCCCGGGCAGAACGTCGTGACTGCACTTGATCTGAACATCCAGCGCATCGTCGAGCGCGCGCTCGCGGACACCAAAAGACCGAGCGCAATGGTGGTGATGGATCCCAACAATGGCGAGATCCTCGCGATGGCCTCGATGCCCAGCTACAACCCGAACGATTTCATTCCGAACATCTCCGTCGAGGAATTCGAGAAGCTGAATAACGACCCCGCGCACCCGCTGATTCCCCGCGCTTTCCGCGCCTCGTATCCACCGGGTTCCACATTCAAAATCATCACCGGCCTCGCCGCGATGAATGAAGGGCTCGTGGACCCGGATGATGAATTTGGAGGCGAGGCGGCGATCGAGATCGGTGGCGTCAAATTCCGCAACTGGAAAAAGTCCGACGTGGGGCCGCTCAATTTCGCCGAAGCGATTACGCAAAGCTGCAACACCTACTTTTACAAAATGGGACTCAAAGCCGGCTACAAACCGATCATTGTGTATTCGCAGCGCCTCGGCCTTGGCGCGAAAACGGGCATCCCTATTGGCTCGGAGGACGACGGCAATATCATCACGAACGAATACATGATGAAGCGACACAAGCGTCGCATCATGCCCGGCGACATCGCGAACTTGAGCATCGGCCAGGGCGACACACTCGTCACGCCGCTCCAGCTCACCGGTGCGGTCGCGGCGGTTGCGAACGGCGGCACTGTTTATCAGACACGCCTCGTGCTGCAATTGCAGGGGCCGGATAGCAAAGTCACCTTTGGCTACGAACCGCGCGTCCGCGATCAGATCGAGATTGATAAGACCACGATGAAAGCGATGCGCGAGGGTCTGCTCGGCGTAGTGAATAGCGGCAATGGCACCGCGCATCAGGCGCAAGCACCGGGTTTCAAAGTCGCCGGAAAAACCGGCACCGCGCAGTGGGGCGCGGGCAAAAACGAAAAAGTCGCCGCATGGTACACCGGCTACGCGCCGGCGGATAAACCACAGTTTGCGTTCACCGCGCTCTATGAGGGAGCCGCCGGTAATGACGATGTCCATGGCGGCACCAACGCAGCACCCATCGTCGGTCGCGTGCTCAAGCAAATCCTCAAAAAGGAACCCAAGGAAAAGAAAGGCGGTCTGCGCAAGAAGAAGCCTGTGGAGGAAGACGAGGAAATGGAAGACGACCCGCCGCCCCGTGCCCGCCCGGTGAAGCGCCCGCCGGAGGAAGTCGTGCAATAATTACGCCCTGAGCCGGGCCGTGCGGATTTCCATTAAGATATGGCCCGCGTCTGGCTTGCGCTATTGTGAGATGTGAGCATCTTTACCCGCTCGCTTCACAGCCCACTGATGGAATTGCCATATCAAGTCACCCGCCTGCCCAATGGGGCCAGCGTCGCCTCCGTGCAGATGCCTCATATGCGCAGCGTGAGCGTGGGTGTGTGGACGGGAGTCGGCGGACGGCATGAGCACGAAAAGGAAACCGGCGTGTCGCACTTCCTTGAGCATTTGCTTTTCAAAGGAACGAAGCGCCGCAATGCGAAACAGATCACCGCAGCGGTCGAGGGCGTCGGCGGTTATCTGAATGCCTTCACCACGGAGGATCACACTTGTTATTACGCAAAGGCGGGCGCTCCGCATTTCGCGCGTTTGTGTGATGTGCTCGGCGACATGTATCGCGGCTCCACTTTCCCCGCCGCCGAGATCGAGCGCGAGCGCGAGGTCATCCGCGAGGAAATCATGATGTATCGCGACCAGCCCGCGCAGCACGTGCAGGAGTTGCTCACCGCCACGCTTTGGAAAAAACACCCGCTCGGGCGTCCGCTCACCGGCACGGTCGAGACGGTCTCACATTTGAAACGCCCGCGCATCGCCGCGTTTCACCGCGAGCATTACTGCGGCGCGAACACCGTCGTCACCGTCGCCGGTCGCTTTTCACACGCCGAAGTGCTCGCCGAGGTGGGCCCGTGGCTGTCGCGTCTCCCTCGCGGGCGGCGTCCGCGTTTCGTGCGCAGCCCGCGCGTTCCCGGCAGGCCGAGCGTCTCGCTGCACACACACGACACCGAGCAAATGCACCTCGCGATGGGCTTCCATGCTTGGGGGCGCAGCGATGAGCGCAGATTCGCGCTGAAGCTGCTCAGCGTCATCCTCGGCGAAAACATGAGCTCGCGCCTTTTCCAAAAACTCCGCGAGCGCCTCGGCTACTGCTACTCCGTCACCAGCGGCATGGTGACGCTCGAAGACACCGGCGCGCTGCACATCGCCGCAGGTCTCGACCCCGCGAAACTCGAACGCGCTGTCCGCATCATCATGCGCGAACTCGACGCACTCTCCAGCCGCGGCCCCACGCGCACCGAGTTGAAGATGGCGCAGGACTACACCATCGGTCAGACGCTCATGGGCCTCGAAAGCACCAGCAACCAGATCATGTGGATGGGCGAAAGCCTGCTCGGTTTTGGCAAGGTGCTTTGCCCTGCGGAAATCGAGCGCAGCATCCTCGCCGTCACGCCCGCCGACGTGCAGTCCGTCGCCCGTGCGTGCGTGCAGCGCGGCAGGCTCGGCATCGCCGTCGTCGGCCCGCTCAAGGACGCGGAGAAAATCAAAAGCTGGCTCTAGCTAGGCAGCCGGATGGACGACACTCCGAAACCCTCCAAAGCGAACGTCTCTCCTGTGGGCAGGACTCTCAGTCGTCCGAGCCGGTTGCTCGTGAATTTGCTCGTGATGCTGATTGCGACGGCGTTCGCCCTTGGGCTGGCGGAAGGCATCGTCCGGCTGATTTATCCGGAATTTGGAATACCCATTTTCACGACGAAGCTCTTCACCGAATTCGATCCGCTGTTGGGCTGGCGGAAAATCCCCAACTTCCACGGCACCCACGTGCAGGATGAATACACCATCGTCGAGCGATTCAATTCCAAGGGGCTGCGCGGCCCCGAGTATCCTTACAAAAAACCTGCGGGAGAACATCGCATTCTGGTTCTCGGCGATTCATTCGCCGAAGGCTACACCGTGGAGTTCGAGGAACTTTGCTCGGAGTTGCTGAAGCAGAAACTCAGCACGGGACTCAACAAGCGCGTGCAGGTGATTAACGCAGGCACCGGCGGATACAGCACGGACCAGGAGCTTCTTTTCCTCCGCACCGAGGGCGTGAAGTATGAGCCCGATCTCGTCATCGTGCTGTATTGCGAAAACGACGCACCCATGAACGTCAAATCCGTCTATTACACGATGGGACGCGGACAGAAACCGCTCTTCGCATTGGAAGACGGAAAGCTCTCGCTCAAATCCACACCACAGAAAACCTGGGACCGCACCGAGGAAGCGGAAAAAGACACGGCCAAAAAGGAGCACGATTACAAAAAGCCGTTCAGCCTGCTGAAATCCGACACATGGTATCTCTACCGGCTCACCAAATATGTGCTCAGCCGTCGTTCAAAGAATGCCACCGCCGGAGGCCCGATTGAGCAGGCGCTGGATAGCGCGCCGGAGGATAAGCCAGCGGGCGACGCAGGCTATCGCGGACGGAAGGATGACTGGATCATGACCGAAGCGCTCATGGCCCAAATCCAAAAGGAAGCCGCAGATGCCGGCGCGAAGTTTCTCCTCTACAGCATCCCGCAGAAGGAAGACGTTTACAGCGCGAAAGCCCCCGACAGTGCCATCGAGCACAACCTCCGCGTGATGAGCCAGCGCCACGAAATGAAGTTCATCCCGACCATCGTGACCTTTCGCAAACAAGCCGCAAATTTGGAATCATCCCAAAAACGACTCTACTGGAAAAAAGACTCCCACTGGACCCCCGAAGGTCATCGCCTGACAGCCGAAATCCTCGCCCAACACATCTTCTCCCATCGCACGGAATACGGCCTGTGAGAAGCACCCGCCTCGTTCATGGGGATGTGGAAATAAGCAGCTAGTCCCTCGACGCAATCACCACAGCCGGGCCAAGCCATACGCATCAAACGCTGGATCGTTGCCGACCACGGTGAGCGTTCCATGTTGCGCCTGCGCGGCAATGACTCGATCAAACGGATCGCCGTGGTGATGCGGGAGAGTCGCCACAATTTTCAAATGCACAGGAAGGATTGGCAGCACCGTAATCAACCGATTCGCCACCAGCCCATCCACCATCTCGTCAAACGGTCTGGCGACTGCCAGTTTCCCAATCGAAACCTTAATCGCGATTTCCCACAGACTGGCGATGCTCAGGAGCTTCTCGTTTCCCGCATCCGCAATAGCTGCCCGCGCACCGGCGCTGAGGCGGGGCGAATTTTCCACCGACCAGAGAAACGCGTGCGTATCCAGCAGCAGCCTCATTTCGTGTAAGGCAGCATCGCATCCAGCGGCTCCTCCCACCCCTCATTAAAAGTCACCAAGCCCTGCCACGCGCCGAGTAAAGATTTCGGCTGCCCGGAAATCCCATCGCCAGAGGATTGAATGCGTGAAGTGAGGAAACGGACGAGTTCCACCTTCTCATTCATCGGCAATGTATCGGCTGCTTCTTCGATTTCAATCAGCGTGCTCATGCGGGGAAAGATGCCCGACTTTCAGCGGTGAGTCAACGGGCGGCAGTGGAACAATACCCAGTCAGCCCCTTGCCATCCCATTAGAATCCACGAAACCCATCTCCCCGTCAGCGACCCCGCTCGTTGGCCTCATCACAGGAGAGCGGAGTAAAGTCGGGAACTTCCGCCGGGGCGGCAATCAACTCCCCGATGAAATCGTCGCCCACCTCAGCATCCTCCTTCATCAAAATCACATGCACCCGCCCTTCAAACGCCTTTCTAGCATCGGTGGGAAGCGACAAGACGCCTTTGTGAATCTCGGTATCAAACTGCATCGCTGTCATCGAACTAAGATGCCTCACAGCATGAGGGAATCAAGGCTGCATTCTCTCCCGCGCTCACTTCAGTGCCTCGTGAAGGCAGGAAAGACGCTCGCAAATTCAGCCCAGCCCCGCCCTAAACTATTCCCGCTTGACGCCTGTTGCACCGCATCACCAAATCCATCCCCATGCAGCCCACCCACGAATGAGACCGACTCCAATCACATCTCCCGTCGGCTTCATCAGCTGTTAGGCAAAACAAAATGGCATTTCAGCGACGCGACTTATTCTACATACCCCACGAATTCCGTGATCTCCCTGAAGCGAAGTTAGTGCGTGCAGCTGAAGAAGAGTTTGCAGCAGCATTAGAGCGGGAAAGGAAGATGGCGACCGAAGGTGGGGCGCGAGTTCACATGATCAGTGAGGATTTCCAGCGCGTCCAAAAGAAGCTGAACGAGGCGCAGGATGCTTTTGATACTGCTGCTGGCTTGCCGATTCCTGCACGGCTGACGCCGAAAGTTAAAGAAGAAGTATGGAAGTATTTCACCGCTGATCAGAGGGACGAGGTCGTGGCGTTACTCGAAAAGAGGTGTGGCCGCACGATTCCGTTTCATCGGGATTCAGATTCCTTGGAGCTCGAACCATACAGGCTACGCGTGCTTATCGAGAGCAAAGGTGACCTTGCCGAGTTGAAGAAATGGGTGGATGCAGCGAATGTTCTAGGTCGCGAGATTCTCTAAGCGATGAAGAAAGAGACCAAGCTTACGGCACCGCCTCCCAGATATGCCAAGGGGAAGTAGTGGGTAGGGACTGGCAGGATGTCGCAGTATATTCCCCATATCTTTGGGCGTTTTGGTTTGCCAAGGGGCGTGGGTGCTTCTATCTCCCGCGCTCCATTTTTCGCGCAACCAGCATTTTTAAAAACCATGTCACTCACCACAATCACCGCAGTCCACGCCCGCCAAGTCATTGACAGTCGCGGCAACCCAACCGTCGAAGCCGAAGTGCATCTCACCGGCGGCGCCATCGGTCGCGCCATCGTCCCGAGCGGCGCGAGCACCGGCGAACACGAAGCGTGGGAATTGCGCGACGGGGTGAAGGATCGTTACCTCGGCAAGGGCGTGACCAAGGCCGTGGGGAACGTGAACAAAATCATCGCCGACGAAATCACGGGCATGGATGCGTGCGATCAGATTGACGTGGACGGCGTGATGCTCGAACTCGACGGCACTGCGAACAAAGCCAAGCTCGGCGCGAACGCGATCCTCGCCGTCTCGATGGCAAACGCGCACGCCGCAAGCGCGCAACTCGGCCAGCCGCTTTACAAATACCTCGGCGGGCCCAACGCAAAAGTGCTGCCCGTTCCGATGATGAACATCATCAACGGCGGCGCGCACAGCGATGCACCGATTGATTTTCAGGAATTCATGATCATGCCGGTGGGCGCGAAGAATTTCAGCGAGGCCGTGCGTTGCGGCGCGGAGATTTTCCACTCGCTCAAGAGCGTGCTCAAGGGCCGCGGCCTCAGCACCGCCGTGGGTGACGAGGGCGGCTTCGCACCGAACCTCGCGAGCGCCGACGACGCGCTGGAAACCATCGCCGCCGCCGTGAAGAAAGCCGGCTACAAATTCGGCAAGGACGTCTTCATTGCGCTCGACGTCGCCAGCTCGGAGTTTTTCGACAAGACGAAGAACCAATACGTTTTCAAAAAGAGCAGCGGTGAGAAATTCAGCGCCGCGCAACTCGTGGCGTTTTACAAAAAGCTCTGCGCGAAATTTCCCATCATCAGCATCGAAGACGGCTGCGCCGAAAACGACTGGGCCGGCTGGAAACTTCTCACCGAGGCGCTCGGCGACACGGTGCAGCTCGTCGGCGACGATCTCTTCGTCACGAACGTGGACTTCCTCCGCAAGGGCATCGAGACCGGCACCGCGAACTCCATTCTCGTGAAGGTGAATCAAATCGGAACGCTCACCGAGACGTTCGACGCCATCGAGCTTGCGAAGGAGAACGGCTACACCGCAGTCATCAGCCACCGCTCCGGCGAGAGCGAGGACACGACCATCGCCGACATCGCCGTCGCGACCAACGCGGGCCAGATCAAAACCGGCTCCATGTCGCGCACCGACCGCGTCGCGAAATATAATCAATTGCTGCGCATCGAAGAGAATTTGGGTGACAAAGCCGTTTATGGCGGCAAGATGCGCGCCTAGTGAAAGCGGACGCTTCCTCCGAGTTTGGTTACAGAAAGCGCGCAAGCATTTGGTCGAAAATCAACCAATGGCTGTGCTTGATCATCGTCGTCATCGTCGGCGTCCCGCTTGTTTATAGCAGGATTCCCGTCGTGAAAGAGAAGGATGCTCAAGACGCGCACGCGGCACAGCTTGAGGAGAAAATTGACAAAGCGCGGATGCAACACGCCCGCCTCACCAGCGAAGTCCGCTTGCTCGAACGCAACGACCCCGAGTATTTGAGCCTCTTCATCCGCGACAATCTCGCCCCCGGCTACATGAAACCCGGCGAGACCATCTTCCGCATGGAGCCGCAGGGGAAGGGGAGGTAGTTTTTCTGCGCCTGCTTTCGCGGGGTTGAACTGGAGGTTCTCCACACTACACTCCCGGCATGGTCACCATCGCAGAAGTCGAAAAACTCGCATTGGACCTTCCGGATTCCCAGCGGGCCGTGCTGGCTGCTCATCTGCTCCACTCACTTCCGTCCGTTCTCCATGATGAAGACGAGGGTATTGCAGAGGCTTTGCGGCGTGATGCCGAGTTCGAGGCGAATCCTGACATCGGCATTACCTTGGAGCAGCTCGACCAGCGCACCGGCATCGGACGATCCGAATGAAACTATTTTACATAATAGAGCTGACTACAGGTGCTGGATTACTCCCTATCTCGCTTGTCGCCTTTTTAGTTCGACATGCTTGTTGGAATGCTCGTTTTCATCCTAACACACGGGCATCAATGATGCCGGAAGAAGTGCATATAAAGGGGATGGCAAGCGCACTTTTTTTGTTTTTTTAGCACTCTTCTTAATTACTCACTCAATAATCCGATTACGGAAAATTAGAAGACAATAGAGGACGCCCGCCGAATGCTGATGAGGCTCTCCGCAAAGGCCGCGTTCGCAACGCCAGTCCCCTACGACCGCTTCACCGCTTCGAGGTCCGCGTCCACCATCAGTTTGGTGAGTCCCTCGAATGTCGTCTGCGGCACCCAGCCGAGTTTCGTCTTCGCTTTTGTCGCGTCGCCGATGAGCAAATCCACCTCTGCCGGACGCTCGTAGCGCGCGTCGTATTTCACGAAATCCTGCCAGTTCAGCCCCACGTGGGCGAAGGCGACTTCGCAAAACTCCCGCACGCTGTGCGTCTCGTTTGTCGCGAGCACGTAGTCGTCGCCCTCGGGTTGCTGGAGCATCCGCCACATGCCCTCGACGTATTCTTTCGCGTAACCCCAGTCGCGCTTCGCGTCGAGATTGCCGAGGTAGAGTTCTTTTTGCAGGCCGAGTTTGATGCGCGCCACGGCCCGCGTGATTTTGCGCGTCACAAACGTCTCACCGCGCCTCGGGCTTTCGTGGTTGAAAAGAATCCCGTTCGTCGCGTGCATCCCGTAGCTCTCGCGGTAGTTCACCGTCGCCCAATATGCATACACCTTCGCCACCGCATACGGGCTGCGCGGCCAGAACGGCGTCGTCTCCGTCTGCGGCACGGCCTGCACCTTTCCATACATCTCGCTGCTCGATGCCTGGTAAAAACGCGCCTTCACCTTCGCCTCACGGATTGCTTCGAGAATGCGGATCGTCCCCAGCGCCACGACGTCGCCCGTGTATTCCGGGATGTCGTAGCTCACGCGCACGTGGCTCTGCGCGCCGAGGTGATAGATTTCCTCCGGCTGGATGCGGTCAATGAGCCGCGTGAGGTTTAGCGAATCGCTCAGGTCGCCGTAGTGCAGGAAAAGACGCACGCCGTTCACATGCGGGTCCTGATAGAGGTGGTCGATGCGCGAAGTGTTGAACGTGGACGCGCGGCGGATGATGCCGTGGACCTCGTAACCTTTTTCGAGCAAGAGGTCGGCGAGATAACTGCCGTCCTGCCCCGTGATGCCGGTGATGAGTGCTTTCTTCATGTGAGGGCCGCGAGAGAACAGGAACCGCGCCCGCTAGAAAGGAAAAAATGGGAGTTGCGCCAAGCCTATTCATCATCATCGTTGAGTTCGTCGTCGGGCTCGATGTGGATGAGGACGTCGGCGACGGGAGGGTGGGCTTCGCGGACGGCTTTGCGGACGGCGTGGGCGATACGGTGTCCTTCGCGGACGGTGAGGGTGGCTTCCACGCCGACGTGGAGGTCCACGTAAAAATCGAGGCCCATTTTTCGGATGCGGCATTGATCGAGAGCGGTGACGCCGGGGACTTTTGTGGCGATGGCGCGGATTTGCTCTTCGAGGCTTTTCGAGGGCGCGGTGTCCATCGCTTCGTGGAGTGCGGGGCGGAGGAGCAGGACGCCATTCCACGCGATGAGCCCGCTTGCGAAGAGCGCGGCCCAGTCGTCGGCGGCGGCGTAGTCGGTGAGGCATGCAATGACGATGCCGATGAATGCGAGCGCGCTGGTGATGGCGTC
>CAMBOD010000003.1 GCA_945868985.1 Prosthecobacter debontii
TGGACAAAATCGGCGGCCCAAGCGTCAAGCCCTACCAACCCGCAGGCTACTGGGAAAACCTCAACTTCCCCGTCCGCGAATGGAAGAACGACAGCGGCCCCGACCAATGGCGCCGCGGCCTCTACACATGGTGGCAGCGCAGCTACCTCCAGCCCGCCATGCTCGCGCTCGACGCCCCCACCCGCGAAGAATGTGCCGCCGACCGCACCCGCTCCAACATCCCCCAGCAAGCCCTCACTTTACTAAACAACCCCGAATACGTGGAAGCCGCGCGCGCCCTCGCAGCCCGCATGATCAAAGAAGGCGGCAACACTCCCGCCGACCGCATCGCATGGGCATGGAAAACCGCCACCGCCCGCGCCGCAAAGCCCGCCGAGATCGCCACCCTCAGCGCCCTTTACGACAAACATCTCGCCACTTTCACCGCCGACGCCAGTAGCGCCGACGCCCTGCTCAACATCGGCCTCGCCCCACAAGGCCGCGACGGCGCAAAAAGCGAAACCGCCGCCTACACCAGCATCGCCCGCGTCATCCTCAACCTCCACGAGACGATCACAAGGATGTGATTGGCTGAGGTAGCGATCTCCTGCACCTACACCGTTGGACGGGCGGGTCGTCCATCCTACACCATATGGTGTTCTTATACGATTTCTACAGTCACATTGCTGTAAAAGATTGGCGCGTAGCGCCAGCAACAACGGTAGCCGTGCGCAAGGAGCGAAGCGACGCAGCCCACGGATAGCGGCGGGAGTCCATGCACCGCGTATGCGGTGCGACAAAAGGTGGTGCGTGCATGTTCGCGCCGACCATGCGGCGCTTGGCGTTTTCCCTCCTTTCCGTGGGTTTCGCTATGCTTCACCCACGGCTACCGTAGTTGCTGGCGCTACGCTCCAAATGGCGGAGTGACTGCAAAAATCTTATTACTTCGCGGCCTTGAGCTGGCGGTCTATGCTCTTCGGGCGGACTTTGAAGAACTCGCGGATGCGGTTGACTTGGTTGGGGTAGTCGGCTCCGGCTTTGGCGTCCACGCTGGCGATGACGGGCTGAAGTTTGGCTTGCAGGTCGTCGAGGCGTTTGAGCCATTTGTCGGTGTCCATGATAGTGGTGTTGATTTCGGCCATGCGTTTCAGGTAGCGCGCTTTGCCTTCGGGGGTGTTGAAGACGGCGGGCCCGAGGAGCGATTGCATCGGCGGGACGAGCGGGCCTTGGTCGGCGTTGCCAAATTCCTGATCGAGACCGTGCGGGAGGAGGAAGATTTTGTTGGTCGCGGGGTTGTGATAGACGCGGTAGTTGTTTCGGTTGAAAACGTAGCCGTCCCAGTCGCCGAGGATGGCCTGGATGCAGAAGCCGCTGATGAAGGTGTCCATGTCGAGGAGCTTTGCCATTTCGGTGAAACGTTGGTTCGGGTCTCCGATGCGTGCTGCGGCGACGAGGGCTTTGAGGTCGGCGTGATCTTTCACGTCTTCCTTGGTGCGGATGAGTTCGAGGGGCTGATCCACGTCGCGTTTGAAGCCGCTGTCGTAGAAATTGCCGTCGGAGTTTTTGAAATGAATTCCGAGGTAGTCTTTGTCGTAGCCTTCCTGAATGCAGTAGAAGCCTTTGGGCATTCCGTTGAGGTTGACGATGGCGTGGCTGATGCGCGGTGCAGGGACACCGGCGGCGCGGAGCATTTCGTTGCAGACGAGGAGGGAGAGGTAGCTGCCGTCCTGGGCGGAGTTGTTGAGCGCCCATTTATCCATGCCGAAGAAATCTTTCTTCTCGCCGAATTTGTTCATGTTCAGCGTGAATCCGGCCTTGTCGTTGACGTTGCGGAAGCTGCCGAGGCCGCCACGGAGGTGGATGCCGACGTTGGCGAAGTTGTAAGGGCCGATATTGACGCTGGCTTTGACGTATTTCTTGGGATCCGTCATGAGCGGGGTGAGGGGTTTCACTGCGCCGGGGGAGGGGGCGATGGTGATGTTGATGGTGGGGATTTTTTCGCTCGTGGATTTAAAGAATGCAGCGCGTGTCGCTTCGTTTTTTGCGAGCTTCGCGGCTTTCTCCGCAGGTGTGGACTTGGATTTTTTGTCCTTCTTTTCCGCAGGCGCAGCGGCGGGTGCTTGCGCACTGGCGGGACTGGCCGTGAGGATGGCTGCGATGAGTGGCAGCGCGAGGAGCCATGTTTTGGTGGTGACGTTGAGTTTCATAGTATGAGTTTAGTGGGGGTAAGGCGCGGGACGGTGCTGAAGCGCGCGAAAGGTGTCCAGTATTTCTGGCGTAATTATTAGCAGGGGGTTTGTAAAAAGTGACTAAGATGCGGCGGGATGGTGTGTGTGGCGCTTTTCACGAATCACTTCCCGCTGTTCACATCGCTGCGGGGGCGCTCTACTCCGCGCGCCATGCAAACCCTTTTTCCTCGGAAGAAACTTTTCCTTTTCACAACGCTGCTCGGCATCGTCGGTTTTGCGTTCAGGGTGTTTGCGGATTCGGCGACGGAGATGGTCGAGGCGACTTTCAAAGTGTGGGACCCGGCGGTGACGGGCACTTGCTTCCTCGTGAAGCGCGATGCGCCGGATGAAGCGATCTACCTCGTCACGGCAGCGCATGTTTTCGAGGGCATGAAGGCGGACAAGGCGACGCTCGTGCTGCGCGAGCGGCGTGAAGACGGCACTTTCAAAAAGCGCGAGCACAAGTTGGAGATTAAAAATTCCGGCAAGGCGCTGTGGGTGCGTCACCCCAAGGACGACGTAGCCGTGCTGCGGATCACGAGCGCGCTCCCGGTGCCAGCGGCGACGGTGCCCATGAACGCGCTCGCCGACGAGGCGCGGTTGAAGGCGGCGGCGCTCGGCGTGACCAGCCAGCTTTTCGTGCTCACTTACCCCACGTCCTTCGAGGCCAACGAAGCGGGCTTCCCCGTCGCACGGCAGGGGATCATCGCCAATCACCCGCTGCTGCCTTACGGAAAAAAGCACACCTTTCTCGCGGACTTCACGGCGTTCGACGGCGATAGCGGCGGGCCGGTCTTCATCCCCGGCGGCGACGGGCACCCGGTGGTCATCGGCATGGTCATCGCGCAATTCCGCAGCGATGAAAAAGTGAAATCAAAGTATGAGGAGCGATCCGTCCACTACCCGCTCGGTCTTGGTGATGTGCTGCACGCGAAATACGTCCGCGAAACCCTCGAAGAAGCCGCCAAACAAGAAACACCGAAACCGGCCCCGGAGCCAGTGCCTGCGCAGTAGCGGAAAGGCATAGCGCGATTTTGGCTTGCGAATCATCAATGCAGCGAGTGCCTGGTTGATTGTCGCCAACGGCCTCGCCTTCATCCGCAGCACCAAGGAAGCCGCCTGCGTGGACTTGCGGGTGAAGTAGGCGGAAAATCTGTTCGGCGCGCCTAGTCCCCCAATTGGGACGTTCAAACTTCCAATCCGGGGAACGATGCCCCGCCTCGCCCATGAGTCCCGGCAGGGACGAAAGAACGGTGCTGCCGTCCCTGCCGGGACTTTGCTCCTTTGGCGATGCGCCCCCCAGCACTGAAGTGCTGGGCTATTTTCAGGGCGCGCAACCGCCTTACTGCGGCGGTTCCTTGCTGCCGTCGGGGAAGTAGATGTCGGTATTGGGCAGGGCGGCGCGCAGTTCGCGTAAAGAGGCTGCGGAGAGGCGGGTGGAATTGTCGGATTCGGGCTCAGCAAAGCCTGGGATGCTTCGGAATTCTAGAGTTTTCAGGCTGGTGAGGCTCTTGAGTCCGTCCACATTTTTTAGGGCGGGGCAATTCATGATGGTGAGTTTTTGCAGGCTGGTGAGCCACTTCAGTCCGTCCACGTTTTGCAGGGCGGGGCAATTGCTAAGGAAGACTTCTCGCAAGCCGGTGAGTCCCTTGAAGGCGTCTAAGTTTTGCAGTTCGGTGCACCCTCCAAGAAAGAGCGTCTCCAAGCCCGTAAGATCTTTGAGAGCGTCCAAGTTTTGCAGTGCGGTGCAAGGCCCAATGCTGAGGGCCTTCAGGCTGGTGAGTGCCTTGAGTGAGTCCAAGTTTTCATCCTTACAACCCCCAGCCCTCAATTCCGTTGGGCGGAGGCGGTTGAGCATTTCGCGGTAGCGGCTAAGGTCGGGGACTTCTCCCATATCAAGCATGCGGGGGTGCTCGCCCCATGTCTCCTTTTTGAGCGCATTATGCCAGTCCTGCCGGATGAGGCTGAAGGTGTCTTCGCACTGCCAGTCGAACCCCGCCGCCTTCGCTTCGCGGACGGCGTTGTTGTAGGCGTTGAGCTTCCACATCTGCCAGCCGATGACGCCGAGGAAGAAGACGATGAGCACGCACCAAAGCTTCTTCCCAAAGCTGCTCTCGCCATGCGTGGTGTGCCCGTCTTTCACGCGGGCCTTCTGCCGCGCGCGGGATGTGTTGGCAAGGCGGGCGTGGTGCAAGCGCGGGGCATTCCCCTTTTCAACACTGCCACTCACGACTCACTTCTCCTGCGCGGCTGCACACGCGTCGGCGATGAGTTCGAGGTCTTTTAGGAAGCGTTCGCGTCTGGATTGGGGGAGTGCGCCGAGGGTTTCGGATTGGAGGTCTTTGGCCACGTCGAACGCCTGGGCGAAGATGCGGCGTCCGTCGGCTTCGATGCGGACGCGGCGGGCGCGTTTGTCGCTCTCGTGGGCGTTGCGGGAGATGAGGCCGCTTTTTTCCATGCGCTGAAGGGTGGAGGTGATGGTGTTGGGGTCGCTGGCCATGAGGTCGGTGATGGTCTGCTGGGTGAGGCCGCGCGGGTCGCCTTCGCTGAGCCAGCGCAGGATGCTGTATTGGTCGGGCGTGAGGCTGAGGTGGGCGATGCGCTGGCGGAAGACTTGGTTCAGCGAATACCACGCGCGACGGAGCAGCGGGGGCAGGCGGCGCGGCGAATGGGGTGCGGACGCTGGGTCTTCTTTCATCATGGTGCGGAGGAAAGAGAATCCTGTGCGCGCTGGCAAGGTTTGGCGTGAGAGAGCGGCGAGGGAAAATAATACGTGTAAGTAGTATTTGACTCTCCCTTTTCTGCGAACTACACCGCTCACCACTGGCGCGACAAACCCCGCGCTGTTTATCGCCATGAAGCTCCGTCTCGCTCCATCTGTCGCACTCGCCATCGCCTGCGCGCTCTCCGTTTCACACGCTGCAAAAAAGGACACGCCTGCCGCGAAGTCTGATGCAGCCAAGGTCGCGGGCTGGCTCTCGTGGCGCGGGCCGGATCAAAATGGAACTTCGCCGGAGACGGGACTGCCCGACAAAGTGGACGCGAACAAACCGCTGTGGACGGCGGATTTTCCCGGCCAGAGCACGCCGGTGATCGCGAACGGCAAACTCTACATCAACGGCTACGTGGGCGAGGGAAAGGACCTGCGCGAGGGCGTGAGTTGCTTCGACGCGGAGACGGGCAAGCTGCTGTGGCGGCATCTGGAAAACGACTTCCTCAGCGACACGATTTACCTGCGCTATTCGACGAGTGCGCCGACGATTGATCCGGAGACGGGCAACGTTTTTGTGCAAGGCACGCAGGGGCTGCTCTCGTGTTTCACGCCGGCGGGCAAGCTCGTGTGGCAGCACTCGATGATGGAGAAATTCGGACGCCTCACGTTCCCAAACTCGCGCACGGCGACGCCGGCGATTGACCGCGAACTGGTCATCACGCGCGGCGTCACGAGCGGCTGGGGCGCGAACGGCCCAGCGGGCGACCGCATGTTTGCCTTCGACAAAAAAACGGGCGAACTCGTCTGGCTCTCGTCGCCCGCCGACCGCCCGCAGGACAACACTTTCTCGCAGCCGACGTTCTCGTTTCTCGATGGAAAACGCGTGCTTTTCACCGCGTGCGGCGATTCGTCCATCGCGTGCATCAATGCGCGCACCGGCGATCCGCTGTTCCGTTTCCCTGCGGCAAAGGCGGGCGCGAAGGGCGGCATCAACGCCTCGCCGATTCTCTACAAGGATTCGCTGATCATTTCGCACGAGTCGGAAAACGTGGACACCACCGAGGTGGGCCGCACGGCATCGTATCGCCTGCCGAAAGCGGACGAAATCTCGAAGTCCATCATCCCCTCGACCAACGCCATCCCGCCGGGAATGCGCATCTTTTCGCCGAAGGAACTCGAACAATGGCGCAACCCGCTCGGCAATCTCGCCAGCTCGCCTTGCCTCGTGGGCAACACGCTCTATGAAGTGAGCGGCACGGGCGAAGTCGCTGCCGTGAACGCCGACAGCGGCGAAATTTTATGGAGGAAAAAACTCGGCGCAGAGCAGCGGCAGTCGTCGCCGTTTTTCGCCGATGGGAAACTCTACGTCGCCTTTTACATCGCCGGGGCCGAGGGACAGGCGGCGGGCGACGAAAACGATGGAGGCGACGGCGAACTCTACGTCTTCAAGCCCGGCGCGAAGGACGTCGAAGTGCTCAGCCGCACGAAGCTCTCGGGCCGCTGCTTCGGCTCGCCCATCGCATATAACGGCAAGCTCTACGTGCAGACGGACAAGAAGCTCTATGCGTTCGGAAAGAAGGGCGACAACGCGGGGGCGAAGAAGGTGGAGTGGAAGAGCGCTGAATGGCCGGATGTCACAAAAACTGCCGCCCCAGCAAAGCTCCAACTCATCCCGAATGAAGTGCTGCTGCGCCCCGGCCAGAGCGCGCAGGTGCGCGCGCGTGGATTGGATGCGGATGGATTTACGATAAACGAAAACGTCGCGCTCGATGGCGTGAAAATTGACACCTACATCCCGCCGACCGCGCTCGTGAAAGCCACGATGAACGGCACTTTCGACGCGAACGGAAAACTCACCGCCGATGCAAAACCCATCGGCAGCGCAGGCGCATTCCAAGCCGTGCTCAAGGCCGACGAAAAAGTCACCGGCACGATGCGCGGCAAAGTGCTGCCGAGCCTCCCGATCAAAATTGATTTTGAATCCACCGAGTTGAAGGAAAAGACCGGCCCCGGCATCGGCAACGAACCCACCGCGCTCGCGCCTGCCGAACCCGGCAAGCCAGCGCCGCAGCCCGGCCCGACGAATTGGAACGTGATCGAAGAGCCCACGGCTTTTTCGTATCCGCCGCTCCAGTGGAACGGCGCGCGTTTCCGTTTCGAGGTGCGCAAGGCTCCCGGCGAGGGCAACAACCTAGCGCTCTGCAAAACGATTGATCACAAATTGTTTCAGCGCGCACAGGTCTTCATCGGCCACCCGGACATGAAGAACTACACCATCGAGGCCGACGTGCTGACCGAAGGCAACAAGCGCAAGATGTCCGACATCGGTCTCATCAACCAGCGCTACCTCGTCGTCCTGCGTGGCAACGCACGCGAAATCGAAGTCAGCTCAAACCTTGCGCGCATCAAGGAAGTTCAACCCTTCACGCTTACACCGAACGAATGGTATCGCCTCAAAGTCCGCGTGGACGTGAAGCCCGACGGCAGCGGCACAGTCCGCGCCAAGGCGTGGAAAAAAGCCGACGCCGAACCCGAGTCATGGACCATCGAACTCGCCGACAAATTCGCCCACACCAACGGCTCACCCGGCATCTACTCCCTCAGCCCGCAGGAGCAGCGCGCGTGGATTGATAACATCGAAGTGAAAGCGAACTGACGCGCCTCCTTCTTATTCGTATTAATAATCCTATTCTTAATCTCCCGTCATCCATGTCGCGTCGCTCTCTCGATCACGAAAAGCTGCAAGTTTACCAGCGCAGTCTAGCGTTCATTTCTTGGGCAGAGCCGCTCTTGGATTGTTTGCCAAAATCTCTCTCTGTCCGCGATCAGCTCGACCGGGCAAGCACCTCGGTTCCGCTCAACATTGCCGAGGGCAATGGTAAGTTTACCAGCGCGGATCGCTGCCGGTTCTTCGACATCGCTCGCGGCTCGGCACTTGAGTGTTCGGCGTGTCTCGACGTGCTCGTTGCAAAAGGAAAGGCTCAAGCAGGAGACGTTGCGCAAGGAAAAGACACGCTCGTGGAAATCACCTCAATGTTGTTCGGGCTCATCCGTGCGAATTCGGACGACCGTTTGTTTGAGGAGCCGGGAAGCAGCAGTGGCGAAGTTTTTAACACCCCACGCACGCCAGTGAAATACTCCGCCAAGCGGAGGGCGAAGCGAATTTCAGAAACGAACCGAGAATAAGAATAAGATTATGAACATGATTAAGAGCAAACTCACCGCCGCCGCGCTGGCTGGCGTCGCTTTTACCACAGCACTGAATGCCGCCGACTGGCCGGCTTGGGGTGGTGGCGATCCGGGGCGCAATATGTATTCCGATGCGAAGGGGATTCCCGCGAAATTCGATCCGGGGAAATTTAAGAAAAACAGCGAGGAGATTGATATGTCCACCACGCAAAACGTGAAGTGGATCGCGAAGCTCGGCTCGCAGACTTACGGCAACACGGTCGTTGCGTATAACACCGTCTATATCGGCACGAACAACGCAGGCGTGCGCGACCCGCGCTTCAAGGACGACAAGTCGGTGCTGCTCGCGCTGGAGGAAAAGACGGGTGAATTAAAATGGCAGTTCACGGTGCCGAAACTCGCGTCGGGGAAGGTGAATGACTGGGAGTATCTCGGCTATCTCAGTGCGCCGTTCGTCGAGGGCAACACGCTTTACTCCGTGACGAGCCGCTGCGAGGTCGTCGCGCTCGATGCCGAGGGGCAGAAGAACGGTAACGACGGGAAATTTAAAGACGAAGGCCAGTATATGCCGGGGCCAGCGAAGCCGAAGGTCGAGGCGGCGGCGAAGGACGCCGACATCCTTTGGAAATACGACATGATGGACGAACTCGGCGTGTTCCCGCACAACGCATCGAACAGCTCGCCGCTGATTCTCGACAACCGCGTCTATGTCTGCACGAGCAACGGCCAGGACTGGTCGCACGTCACGATCCCCGCTCCGCAAGCACCGAGCTTCATCGTGCTGGATAAAAAAACGGGCGAACTGCTCGGCGAAGACGACGCCAAGATCGGGCCGAACATTTTCCACGGACAGTGGGCATCGCCGAGCGCGGGTATGGTGGACGGAAAATGGCAGGTGTTTTTCGGCGGCGGCGACGGCTTTTTGTATGCGTTCGACGCCGTGCCGGAGAAAGGCGCGGATGGAGGCGTGTTCAAGACGGTGTGGAAATTTGACGCCATCCCCGATTCCTACAAAAAGGACAAGACGGGGAAGAAAATCAAATACCCCGCGCCGGATGGCCCGAGCGAAATCATCGCGACGCCCGTTTTCTACAAAGAAAAAGTCTATATCGCCGTGGGGCAGGATCCCGAGCACGGCGAAGGCATCGGGCGGCTTCTGTGCATCGATCCCAAGGGCGCGAAGGGCGACGTGACGAACACCAAGGGCGTGCTCGTGTGGGACTTCAAGGACATCAAACGCAGCATCAGCACCGTGGCGATTGATCCCGCGACCGACCTCCTTTTCATCGGCGACTACAGCGGCTTCGTCTATTGCCTGGATGCGATCACGGGAAAGCTCCAGTGGCAGCACGACATGCAAGCGCACATCTGGGGTTCGCCGATGGTCGTGGACGGCAAAGTTTATATCGGCGACGAAGACGGTGACCTGTGCATCTTTGCAGTGGCGAAGGAAAAAAACCTACTCAACGAAGTGAACATGGGTGCGCCGATTCTCGCTACGCCGGTCGTCGCGAACGGCACGCTTTTTATCAACACACAAACGCATCTCTACGCAATTTCCGAAGGCGCAAAGCCAGACGCGCAGCAGAAGTAGTCACAAATTTCCACTATGGAAAACCAGACATCCGGCCTCACTCGCACGCAGTGGCTCATTTGCATCATCGCCTCGATAGGCTTTGCCTTCGACATCTACGAACTGCTGATGCTGCCGCTCATCATCAAGCCGGCGATGGCCGCGTTGAGCGCCCCGTTGGTGGAGCAGATGGTTGCGGGTGGAATGCCGCGCCCCGAGGCGATGGCAAAATGGCTGCCCGGCGGTGAAATGTATGTCCACTGGGCGCGGATGCTCTTTTTCGTGCCGGCAATCGCAGGCGGCGTCTTCGGCCTTCTCGGCGGTTATCTCACCGACCTGCTCGGTCGTCGTCGCGTGCTCACCTTCAGCATCCTGCTCTACGCGGGCGCTGCTTGCGCAGCGGGTTTTGCCACGAGCCTGGAGCAACTCCTCTTTTTCCGCTGTCTGGTTTTCATCGGAGTGTGCGTGGAATTCGTCGCAGCAGTCGCGTGGCTCGCGGAGCTTTTCACAAACCCGCAACGCCGCGAGAAAGTGCTCGGCTACACGCAGGCGTTTTCCTCGTTGGGCGGCATCCTCGTCGCGCTGGCAAACATCGCCGCCGCGAAGTGGGCGCTCAGCTTCCCCTCGATTCATGGCGGACATGAAGCATGGCGCTACACGCTCATTTCCGGCGTCATTCCGGCGCTCCCGCTCATCCTCATCCGGCCATTTCTGCCGGAGTCGCCCGAGTGGCAGAAAAAACGCGAGGCCGGCGTGCTCAAGCGCCCGAGCATCCGCGAACTGTTCAGCCCGGCGCTCGCACGCACGACGATCATCACCACGCTGGTCTTCGCCGCCAGTTACGGCATCGCCTTTGGTGCCATCCAGCAACTCCCGCAAATCATCGGTGCGCAGGCAGTCGGCACGCCCGCCGAGCGCGGGCAAAAGGAGATCATCGCCACCGCCAAAGCCGCAGTAGCGAAGGCAGCAGCAGACGCAAAAGCCGCAGGTAAACCGGAACTGACACCCGCGCAGAAGCGCCAGATCGCCGGAAACGCCAGTGACGAAGCAGTGGCCAAAGTCTCCACAGCGCAGGAAATCGGCGGCCTCACAGGTCGCGTGATTTTCGCCGTCCTCGCCACAGTCATCCTAAGCCGCCGCGTGCTGCTGAGACTTTTTCTCGTGCCCGCGATGCTCTTTGTGCCGTTCTTTTTCATGTGGCTCTCCGGCAGCCTCGGCGGCGAAAACCTCATCTGGATCAAAGCAGGCATCTTCCTCGCCGGGCTGCTCACCATCGCGCAGTTTTCATTCTGGGGAAATTACATCCCGCTCGTCTTCCCCGTGCATCTGCGCGGCACCGGCGAGAGCTTCGCCGCCAACATCGGCGGGCGCGTCATCGGCACCGCCGCCGCGTGGTTCACCATCACCTTTTCCGAATCCACCCCTCCGAGCGCCGCGAAAATCGCCATCGTCGGAGCCTGCGTCGCCGGCGCCTACGCGCTCATCGGCGCCATCCTCAGCTTCATGCTCCCCGAGCCAAAAGCAGAAGCCAACGAGTAATTTTCATACATAACTTCAGTCATGATTCAGCAAACATCCGAACAAGCCAAAGCCGCCCTTGATGCTCACCTGCGCGAGATCCTCGCGTGGCATTTTTCGCCGGCGACGGGATGCCCGTTCTGGCTGGATTGGATGGGGAAAAACTTCGATCCGCGCAAGGAGGTCACGACTTTCGACGATGTAAAAAAGTTTCCGCATTTTCAGGACGAATGGCTCCGCGATTTGCAGCCCGAGGTGTGGGTGCCGAAGGAATTCAAAGGAAAGCCGTTCAATATTTTCGAGACAGGCGGCACGACGGGGATGCCCAAGCAGCGCATCGGCTGGAACGACTTTCGCGTGGATTACTCGGAGTTCTCCGAAAAGATCAGCGACGAGCATTTTCCACGCGGCGAGGCGTGGCTCATGATGGGGCCGACGGGACCGCGCCGGCTGCGGCTCGCCATCGAACATCTGGCGCATGTGCGCGGCTCGTCATGTTACTTCATAGACCTCGATCCGCGCTTTGTGAAAAAGCTGATCTCGGCAAAGCAGTTCGACGTGGCCAAGCAATACATGGCGCATGTCGTGGATCAGGCGGCGATGATCCTGAAGCACCGCAAAGTCTCCGGTCTTTTCACCACTCCGAAGCTACTCGAAGCGCTCGCGGAAAAGGTGGACCTCTACGAAGCAGGAATCCGTGGTGTGTTCTGCGGCGGCACCACGATGCTCCCGCAATACGTGCGCTTTATCATCGAGGAAGTGCTGGAGGGTCGCATTGGCTTCTACCCTACTTACGGAAACACGCTCATGGGCCTCGCCGCGAGTGTGCCGCTCACGAAGGAGGACAATTTTTCCATCACCTACTACGCACCGCAGCCGCGCGCTGTCCTGCGAATCGTGAACCCCAACGACACCGAGCAAACCGTGGACTATGACACATGGGGCCGCGTGGAACTGACCACGCTCACGAAAGAATTCTTCATGCCGCGATTCCTCGAACGCGACGAAGCCCTCCGTCGCCGCCCCCGCGCTCCCTACGCATGGGATGGCGTCGCCGAAGTGCGACCGTTCGGTGCGATGGAAAAGACGATCGTCGAAGGCGTATATTGATTTTCAGAAGAGGATGCAAAAAGCGTCATCTGACGCATGAAATGCGGCATATTTCCATTGCCGTAAAAAGGCCGCACTGATGTTGCATCCTGTTAGTGCCGCGCTACATTGCGCGCCACTTTACTCATGAAATCGTTCGTCTTTGCATTGGTGGCTTTGTTTCTCGGTGTCGGCGTGCTTTGCGCACAGGCACCTGCAAAACCGGAGGGGGCGGCCAAGCCGGCTGCGGCAACTGCGGATGCAGGAAAGGATAAAGCGGTGACCCAAATAGATGG
Organism: Prosthecobacter debontii; assembly: GCA_945868985.1. GTDB lineage: Bacteria > Verrucomicrobiota > Verrucomicrobiia > Chthoniobacterales > Chthoniobacteraceae > SXWH01. The sequence goes on from CAMBOD010000003.1 coordinate 12,586, forward strand.
GCCTAGGCTCACGCCGAAGCCTGCGCAGAAGCCGGGTTCGGCTTACATTCCGCCGGAGCAGGGGAAGGGCGGGACCTCGCTATGGACACTGATCGAAAAGGGCGGCTGGACGATGATTCCACTGGGTATCATGAGTTTTCTCACGGTGATGTTTGTGCTCATTTTCATGGCGACGTTGCGGAGATCGGCGATTCTCACTTCGCACTACATGAACACGGCGGATGTGCTTTTGAAAAAGCGCGATTACCTCGGGTTGCTGGCGATTTCGAGCCGGCACGGTGAGGCGGTGGCGCGGGTGGTGCAGCGCACGCTGGATTTTTTGACGAAGAACCCGAGCGCGAATTTCGACGTGGTGAAAAGTCTCGCGGAGAGCGAGGGCTCGGCGCAGGCGGCTTCGCTCCAGCATCGCGTGACGTATCTTGCGGACATCGGGACACTGTCGCCGATGGTCGGTTTGTTTGGCACGGTGGTGGGGATTATTAAGAGCTTCGGCGAACTGGCGAACGGGCCTGCGAGCGGTGGGGCAAATCGCGACTGGGGGCTGGCTGGCGGTGTGTCGGAGGCGCTTGTGGCAACGGGAGGAGGTCTGGTGGTCGGCATTGTGGCGTTCGCTTTCTATGCGTTCTTCCGAAACAAAGTGCAGCGGCTCATTTCGGATTTGGAAGTAGCCAGTTCCCACGTGGTGGGGCTGATGGCGCTGAATTTCAACAAGAAGCGCGAGCCTTCGAGGGCTGCGTTGGACGAGGAGTTTTAAAGCAAGCCTGTCATGAAATTTCGCCGCCGCTCCGAGCCCCAAGTGCTCGGTTTTCAAATCGCTCCGATGGTGGATGTGCTCATCGTGCTGCTGTGCTTTTTCATCGTGACGTGGAATTTTGCCCGCAAGGAAATGGAACTCGATGTGAAGGTGCCGACAGCGGAGCACGGCGGTGATCCTTCGCTCGATGTGAACCAGACGGTGCTGAACGTGAAGGTGGATGGCTCGCTCGTGATGAATACGAAGCCGATCACTTACGAGGAACTGGCTGTGAAGATGGACGCACTGGCGAAGATTAACCCCGACTACGCGATCATCCTGCGCGGCGATGAAAATGTTCCCTACAAATACGTGGCGAAAGTTTTGGATATTTGCCGTGGCGCGAATATCTGGAATGTGGCGTTCCCTGTGACCAAGTCTGAATGAAGCGCACTCTGCGATTTATCCTGCCCTGTGCTTTCGCCGCACTGCTCCTAGCGCGGGCGAATGCGCAAAACGATGTGCTCAAGCCTTTCCGGCCCGGTGGCGACAAGCCTACGACCGAAGAATCTGCGCCGCCGCTGAAACCTTTCAAGCCGGCGGAGGAGCCGCCAAAGGCGCTGCCGGTCAAACCAAAGCCAGCAGATCCCGATGCGGATATTCCGAAGGCGTTGCCGGTGAAAAAGCCGACGCCTGTGCCGACCGACCCAAGCATCGTCGCGCCGCCGCGACCAGCGGGTGCAGAGCCTGTTTCACCGAAATCTACGGAGCCAGTGCCGCCCCGCGCGGGCACTCCGCAAAAGCAGGCCCCGTCTGACAGTCTCGAAGGTGGAGACATCGTCGTGAGGTCCGGTGGAAATGCGACCACAGCAGATCAGGTGCAGCTTCAATACGCAGACGGTTTTTACTCCCGCAAGATGTGGCGCGATGCAGTGCCGGAATACGAAAGCTATCTGCAAACATACACTAAGGCTCCACCGGAGGACAGGCAGGCAGCCTACTATCGCCTCGCCGAGTGTTACCGGCTGACGGACGCCATCAACAACGCAAAGGCAAACTACGAAGCGGTGATTGCGAATTTTAACGGTGGCGATTTCGTCGGCTACTCGGCGTATCGGCTCGGGACGATCCTCTACGATGAAAAAGATTACCGTGGAGCGCTGCCGGTTTATCGCCGCGCGAGCGTGCGTCTCAAACAGCCGACGCTGATAAATGCGTCGAAGTTTTTTGTGGGCCGCTGCCTCGAAGCGACAGGGCAAAAAACCGAGGCGAAAGTGCAATACGAAGACCTTTCGCAAATCATCGAAGGCAACCCCTACCGCGATGCGAGCCGGCTTTCCACCGCGCGACTGCTCGAAGAAGCGAACCAGCGCGATGCTGCTCTGAAATGGCTGCTACCCCTCGCTGAGGAAACCAGCAATCCTCAGATCAAAGCGGACGCGACCGCACGCGCCGGGATGCTCCAACTCGAACTCGGCCAACTCGACGCAGCAACCAAGACAATCAACGCCGCGCTTGCGCTGCCCGAAATCGGCACCGCAAAAGACCGGCTGCAAGTCGCGCTTTTCCGCGTGATGTTTGAAAAGAAGGACTACAAAGGATTGCTCGCGCGTTTCGAGCAAGGAGGAGCGAACGGACTTAACCTCGAGGCAAAACTTAATGTGCTCGTCCTCGCTGCGGACGCGAATCGCGAGCTCGGCCAGCGTGATGCGGCAATGGCACTGTATGACCAGATCATGCGAGATTTCCCGGCGACGCTGCAGGCGCGTGAGGCGGGCTACGCGAGGTTGGTGATGCTCTACGATACGGGTGATGCACGGCTGCTCGATGAGGTGAACAAATTTCTGACCGAAAACCCGACCGCGCCGCAGGTGGAGCGCGTATCGCTGATGAAGGCAGAGGCGTTGTTCAAGGCAGGAGACTTCGAGCACGCGGCACCGATTTATCAAATCGTGGTCGAGAAATCGAAGGGGCTCGCCGGAGCGTTCAAAGGCGAGGCGACCTTCAAGCTCGGCTGGTGCTGGATGCAGCTCCGCTATTTCGACAGAGCAGTGACGACGTTCACGACCTTCGTGAAGGACTACCCGACGCACGCAAAAGTGCCGACGGCCCTCGCGCAGCGCGGTGCGGCGCAGATGCAGCTCAAGCAATACGCGTCGGCACAAAAAGATTTTCAGGAACTAACGACGAAGTATCCGAAATCGAAAGAGCGCGAGTTCGGACTCGAAAATCTGGCGCTCATCCACGGGCAGTTAGGTGATCAAGTGCGCATGGGCGAGACGTTCGAAATTTTGCTGCGAGATTTTCCCCAGACGCCGGCGAAGGCAAAGGCAAATTACTGGCTCGGTCGCGCTGCGTTTGATGCGAAGAACTGGAAGAAAGCCGCGCCCCATCTCGCAGCTGCGCGCACGCTGGACAAGGAGCAGTTCATGGAGCGTGCATCGCTCGCGCTGTTGCTGTGCTACTACAATCTCGAGGACGTGGATGCGACGGAGAAAGAGATCGAATTTTACAAAAACAACGGAGGCAAAGCCGAGAATTCCACTGACGTGATCCGCTGGCTCGGACAAAAGTATTACGAGCGCGGTGACTTTGAAAAATCCGTGAAATACATGCCGCTCCTCGTGATGAAGAAAGAAGCAGTCGCGGAGGATTTCCTGCTGCTCGCGCGCAGCCGTGTGAAGCTCGGGAAATTCAAGGACGCGGTGGACAGCTTCGACAACTACCTGACGATGGTGAAGGACACCGTGCCGCGAGTGGCAGGGCTGATTGAAAAGACCGACGCGCAAATTGGACAAAAAGATTGGGATGGCGCGGACAAGACGATCAAGGAGGGACTCGGAGTCGCGAGCGAGGGGAAATACAATGGCGAACTGCGGCTGCGTGCTGGCGAGGTGGAATTCGGAAGAGGTTCAGCCAAGAAGGCGCTACAAATTTTCGAATCCATCCCGGTGACACTCGATGACGATGACATCTGTCCGCGTGCGCTGGAGCGCGCCATCGGCATCCACCGCAAACTCGGCGAGGAAGAAGACGCCAAGAAACTAGAAAACCAACTCCGCAGCAAATACCCCGAGTATTTGCAGAAGAAAAAAGTGGCCAGGCCTTAGCGGAGGGGAGGGGGAAAACGAAAACGCCGGAGCTTTTCGACTCCGGCGCTTTGTTGGTGATACTTTGTTTCGCTTAGCGGCGCGGCTCCTGCCAGTCGTCCTGCGGCGGACGTCTCCTTGGGTGATACTGCTCCCTTTCACCCTGCGGTGGCGCGAAGTCTTCGCGAGGTGGCGGTGCGGAGCGATCCCACTGCGGCGGCGGCGGGCCTTGATGCATTCCACGAGGGTCGCCGTTCATCGGGCCGGGGCCTTGCGGGCGCATTCCTTCAAAACGTGGGCCGCGTTGTTGGAAGTTAGGCCTGTCGTCGAAACGTGGACGCCAGTTTTGCGAGCGCGCATCCATGCGACGTTCGCCTTGTTGCTGAAAATGCGGGCCGTCCTGTAGTGGCTGCGGACGGAAATTGTCGCGGTGGTTTCCGCCTTGCGCCCAACGTTCGCGCGTCATTTCGAAAAGATGCTGCATCTCTTGCTGGCTTGGCCTTCCTGCAAATGGCGGATGTCCTCCCTGTGAGCGTGCATCCAGACGGCGCTCGCCTTCTTGTGCGAAGCCCGGGCCGTTTGGTGGCTGTTGCGGGCCGTAGCCCCTGTGGTGGTGACGACGCGGGCGCTCCATTCCATATTGCTGGCCGTTACCACCGATGTCTTGCCACTTGTTGTGCCGGTGGCGGTGATGTCCAAAATTACGACCATCGCCCGGGCCACGTTGCTCCGATTGCTGAGGGCCGGCTTGTGATTGATGGCGGCGGTCTTCGCGCGGGCCTTGCTCTGGCGGCGGTGGTGGGGCGAAGTTGCGCTGAGGGCCGTCGGGCCGCGCGTTTTGTCCGGTGCCGAAATACGGACGTTCCCCGCGCTGCCAGCGCCGACCTTCGCCGGGTGGGGCGAAATTCCCGCCGGCGCGATTCGGGCGCTCTGCATTTTGCGGGCGCTGGTTTTCTGGAGGACGATCATTTTGCTCGGTGCGTTCTCCGCGCGGAGCTTCGCTGCGAGACGCTTCCGGGCTTTGAGCCTGGCCTGCTTCGTCGCGGTGACGATGTTGGCGATGAGGTCTTTCTCCATCGGGGCGCGCTGCGTTTTCGTTCTGTAGTTGACCTTCGCCGGATGGCGGATTCGGTCGTTGGTTTTCTTGTGCATCGAGCGTCCAGGTCGAAAGAAGGACCGAGATTGCTCCGATGATTGCGTGGTTCATTTTCATAGTTGGTTTTGTTGTAGCCTGCGTGGGGCCGCACGCTGGTGTTCGGGTGATTAAACTCCGCCGATGTAAAAATGGTGTCAGCGAACTTCGGGAAAATTGTTAAGTCCGTGTAAATGCGAGAGCATCGCGGCTCGCCGCCGTGCTATCCACCCACTATTCCAGCGCATATGTCCGCCGATACAACCAACGCCCAGCGCCTTCTCGTCATCGACGATGACCGCAAGCTTTGCCGCCTCATCGCAGGCTATCTCACGCCGCTTGGATACGCCGTGACTTCCGTCCACACCGGTCCCGAGGGCGTGGAAAAAGCGACCGCAGAAACCTGGAGCGCGATCATTCTCGATGTGATGATGCCGGGCATGGACGGCTTCGAGGTGCTCAAGGCGATTCGCAAAACGAGCGACGTGCCGGTGCTCATGCTCACGGGTCGCGGCGAGGAGGCGGATCGCATCGTCGGCTTGGAAATCGGAGCGGATGATTATCTGCCAAAAACTTTTTCCACGCGCGAGTTGCTCGCCCGTCTCCGAGCTGTCACGCGCCGCAGCACGCGTGCGGTGGATAAAGACGCGGCTCTCGCGGAACTGGTCGTCGGCCCACTGCGCGTGGATCCGAATACACGCACAGCGGCATTCGGCGACAAGCCGCTCTCGCTCACGCCTGTCGAATACGATCTACTATACGCGCTCACCCGAGCGAAGGGGCGTATCAAGACGCGCGAGGCGCTCATCGAGGACATCCGCGATCGCCACTATGACGTGTTTGATCGCTCGATAGACGTTCACATTTCCGCGCTGCGAAAAAAGATGGGCGATGACGCGAAGAATTCGCGCTTCATCCGCACCGTGCGCGCAGCCGGCTACATGCTCGTGGAGCCGGATACACCGTGAAAACACGCATTCCACTCTACGCAAAAATCGTGATGTGGTTCTTCGTGAACCTCGCTGTGCTCTTTATCGCAGGCTGGCTGCTGGTGCGCGGGCAGTTTCAAGTCAGCGGTTTCTCTGCGCGCGCCGCGGGGGATCGCGTGCAAAACAAGGCGCTCGAAATCATGGCCGAGTTGAACACGGCACCGAGCGAAAAGTGGGATGCAATTCTCGCCAAAAATGCCGCGCCTTTCGGCGTGAAGTTTCATCTTTACGACAACGGCGGGCGTCATCTCGCAGGGCCGAAACAGCCGCTGCTTCCGGAAGTTCACAACAGGCTGGTCGGTGCGCGTCCCCCATTACGCATGGAGGATCAACGCGGTCGCCCGCCGCGTGATGACCGCCGTCCGCCTGGCCCCGAGAATCGCCCGTTTCGCCCGGGAAATTTTGATCCATTAGGCGGGCCGCCCGATGGGCCGCGCGATGGACCTCCGCGCGATGGACCTCCGCGCGCACTGCCGGGCGAGCAACAGCGCGAATTGCCGGACAAGTTGTTCATTCATACCTCAAACCCTGACCGCTACTGGGTGTTGGTGAGGGTCGAATACACGGAAAACCAAACGAAGCGCGGCGGTGCGATAATCGCTTCGTCCGATTCGCCGACCGGTGGCGGTTTGTATTTCGATGTGGTGCCGCTGCTGTGGGCGGGGGCTGGCGTGCTCGTGCTCTCGGTGCTCATCTGGCTCCCGTTTGTGCGCGGCATTACGCGCAGTCTCTCGCGGATGAGCGCGGCGACCGCGCAGCTTGCAGAGGGAAATTTCGAGGCGCGTGCGAACGAAAAACGCCGAGACGAACTCGGCGCGCTCGGCGCGGAAATCAATCGCATGGCGGCGCGCCTCGCGGGTTACGTCGGCGGGTAAAAGCGATTCCTCGGCGATGTCGCGCACGAACTCTGCGCACCAACCGCCCGCTTGCAAATGGCCGTAAGCATCCTCGAACAACGCGCAACCACCGACGACGACCGCGAGCGCCTCGCCGATGTGCGAGAGGAAGTCGAGCACATGGCCTCGCTCGTGAACGAGCTGCTACAATTTTCCCGCGCGAGCATCGGCGGGAAGAAAGTCGAACTGCAAAGTGTGAACCTTCGAGCCATCGCAGAAAAAGCGATTCATCGAGAGGCCGGAGATACTTCACAAGTCAGCTTGGATATTGACGCTGAGCTTCATGCCCGCGCTGAGCCTGAATTGCTTCTTCGAGCGGTGAGCAATCTTTTGCGCAACGCCATCCGCTATGCTGGTCACGCTGGCCCCATCGTGGTCTCCGCCGTGCGGGACGGTGCGGATGTTTTCCTCAGCGTCACCGACAGCGGCCCCGGAATCCCATCCGATGCGCTGCCGAAAATCTTCGACCCATTTTACCGCGTGGATACCGCGCGCACACCCGGCCAGCCCGGTCAAGGGGGCACCGGGCTAGGACTTGCCATTGTAAAAACCTGCGTGGAAGCGTGCTCCGGCAGCGTTGTCGCGCAC
>CAMBOD010000004.1 GCA_945868985.1 Prosthecobacter debontii
TCGAACGGACGCTCCGCAGTCACAGTGACCTTCGCATCGTTGCCGCCAGCGGCGTTGATCAAAATCGACGGTGCGCCGAGCACCTCGGCCACGGCTTCATGCGCATCGTGCAGGCTGGCTTTGTCCATTGCATCAGTGGCGAAAAATTCAGCCGTGCCACCGATCTCGCGAATCGAGTTCACCCGTTCCTGCCCGCGCTGTGCGTTGCGCCCAAGAACCGCGACCTTCGCACCCGCCGCAGCGAGGCCATCTGCCAGCGCGCCTCCGAGAGTGCCCGTGGCACCGATGACGACGGCGGTTTCTCCAGTGAGATCAAAAAGCGATACGCTCATGTTGCGAAGGACAACGCACACGCGGCCCGCTGGCAAGGTGTTCGTGATTTGGATTTGCTACGAAGAACTTAAATTTTGTCTCGTGTTCGGATATCTCCCAGTAAAGTGCGTGCATGATTACCATCCGCCGCAGCCACGAACGCGGCCACGCAGAACATGGCTGGCTCGATTCACACCACACGTTTTCCTTCGCAGACTACTACGATCAGGCGCACATGGGTTTTCGTTCATTGCGGGTGATCAATGAGGACCGCGTAGCTCCCGGCATGGGTTTCCCGACGCATCCACACCGCGACATGGAGATTTTCAGCTATGTGCTGGAGGGATCGCTCGCGCACAAGGATAGCATGGGCAACTCACGCACACTGCAAGCGGGCGAAGTGCAGTTGATCAGCGCGGGAACCGGTGTGATGCACAGCGAGTTCAATCCCTCTCGCACGGAAGCAGCGCATTTTTTGCAAATCTGGATTGTCCCCGAACATCGTGGGCTGCCCCCACGCTACACGGAATGGCATCCCACCACGGAGCAACAGACTGCGGCGAAAGTGCTGATCATTTCGCGCGATGGACGCGAGGAGTCTGCGACAATCGCGGCGGACGTAGATGTTTTCCGCGTGCGTCTGCGTGCGGGTGAAAGTGTGTCCCACGAATTACACGAGAGCCGGGCCGTCTGGCTGCAAGTGATGCGTGGATCGCTTTCGTTCAACGGTGTGACGCTGGAAGCTGGCGACGCCGGGAGTTGCGAACGCGCGGGAAAACTTTCCATCGCAGCGACGGCGGATGCCGAGGCGCTGCTGTTCGACCTAGCGTAGCGAGAGTTACGTCGTCTTCGGATACGTGCCGAGGATTTTGACTAGCGTGCAGTGGTTGCTCAGCTCGACGACCGCCTCCTTGAGCGGGGACTGTTCGGCATGGCCGTCCACATCCACGAAGAAGAAATATTCCCACGCCTTGCGCTTGCTTGGGCGGCTTTCGATTTTGCTCATGCTGATGCGGAGTCGGTTGAATGGTTCGAGCGCTTTGAAAAGCGCGCCGGGCTCATCACGAACGCAGAACATGAGCGACGTGCGATCATCGCCTGTGGGCGGCGAGGCTTTTAGTCCGAGGACGAGAAAGCGCGTCGTGTTGTTGGGATTGTCCTGAACGCTCTGCTCGATGATGGGCAGGCCGAATTCCTCGGCGGCCATTCGAGCAACGAGGCAGCCGCTGTTTGGCTCACTGGCAGCGAGTTCGGCTGCGCGAGGCGTGCTGCCGACTTCGATCAACTCAACATTTGGCAACGTGCGCTGGAGCCACTGACGACACTGACCGAAGACTTGCGGATGCGAATACAGACGGTGGATTTCGCCACGCGGGCACTTCGATGCGAGGTGGTTTTCGATGCGCATTAAAATCTGTGCGCAGATGCGCAGGTCGCTCTCCATGAAAACATCTAACGTGTGATTCACAGCGCCCTCAGTGCTGTTTTCGATGGGCACCACACCATAGTCCGCACGTCCGCGTGCAACGGCGTCGAAGACATCCGCGATGGTGACTTGCGGAACGTAGCTCACGCTCGTTCCGAAACGGCTGCGTGCGGCCTGATGCGTGTTCGTCGCGTGCGGGCCGAAGTAGGCGATAGAGATGTCCTTTTCCAACGCGAGCGCCGCGCTCATAATCTCGCGGTAAATCGCGCGAATGCTCTGTTCGGGCAGGCGGCTCTTCATCTCCACAGCCTTCGCCGCGAGCGCACGCAGCACCTTCTCCTCCCGCTCAGGCGCGTAAATTGGCTGGCCGTCGGCCTTCTTAATAACGCCCACCTCATGCACGAGATCAGCGCGCTCATTCAGCAAGCGGATGATTTGCTCATCCACGACGTCAATTTTGGTGCGAATATCGGCGAGGCTCACGGTTGGTTGAAAATGCGAAGTGTGTCCGTGCTAGAAACCCGTTCGCCTTTCCGCTGGCAAGCCCGCAACACGCCCACCCCACTCATCCCGCAGCGGCCACACACAAAATCATGGCTAGATGCCGACTGGCTTGCTGTCGCTGGAAATGACAAATCCTCTGGAATCTATAGGCCAGTCCTCGTTTCGGCAGTGCGCTTGATTTGTCATACGAAAAATCTTCCTGGTAGTCCTCAATGTCACTTTCTCGCTTCGTAAAAATACTGACGAAAAAACCGCATCCAAACTATTGGCAGGAACGTAAATTTTCCTAGCAACAACACAGCTCCACAAAACATACAAAATCAAATGCTCAACGATTTCTTACAAACACAAGCTGCACTTTATGCGTCGGGCGCCATGAATTCACACGAGCGCGAGCAATTTGAACTGGTTCTGGAGTTTCACCATGAACTCCGCGAATTCGTCACGGAGCTGTCCGAGGTCCGAGCGGCAATGTGTCTCGCAGACCATCGTCCCGCCGGCCCCGCGCCTTCGCCGCAACTCAAAGCGCGTATCGCCAGCCTCGTTGCGACGCGGCCACAGCGTGTTACACCGGAGGGGATCGTCATGTCCGGACCCGACCGCCTTGTCCAATGGGTCAACCCTGCCTTCAGCGAGATGTGCGGTTATTCCATTGAAGAACTTCGTGGTAAAAGCCTGGGCCCAATACTACAGGGACCGAAGACCGACCGTGATGCGGCAGAGCGCATACGCCGTGCGGTGCATTCAAATACTCCCTGCACAGAGAGACTCATCAACTACCACAAGAGCGGAACTCCCTATCTGGTCGAAATCGCCATCACGCCGATTCTCGATGACGCGGGCCAGCCGCTCTGGTTCGTGGCGCGCGAACGTGAATTGACTGACCAAATCGCGGCGTAGCACCTGCTAAATTTTCGAGCCCAGGATTTCTTTTAGCCTCAGCATCCCCCGGCGAATCCTCGCCTTCACCGTTCCGAGGGGCTCATTCAATCGCTCTGCTATCTCCGTCTGAGTGAGCGAGGAAAAGAATGCGAGTTCGATGGCTTCACGCTGGTCTTTGGAGAGCTTTTGAACTGCATCGCGCACGAGCTTCCCCGTTTCCACACCCGATGCCGCATCAAAGGAACTGCGCTCATCAAACTGCTCAAACGTCTCCGCCTCACGCTGCAGCTCGTCCTGCAAGCGTCCACGGCGCTGCATGGAACGCAGTCGGTCAATCGCCTTGTTGCGTGTGAGCGTGATGGCCCAAGTCATCGGCTTGCCGAGAGCAGGATTATAGAGCGGAGCCTTTTCCCATATCTGGATGAAAACATCCTGAGTCACATCCTCCGTGGCCTCCTGATTGTTCAGGACGCGGTAGGCCGTGGAAAATAAAACACCGGAAAACCGATCATAGAGTTCCTCGAAAGCGCTGCGATCACCTTTGGCAACGCGTCGCAAAAGCTCGATCTCAGCGTCGAGTTGTTGAGCGGTGTCGGTTTCCATTTCCGATGAAACATGACTTAGGCAGGGCGTTTCGACAATCGAAACAGCATTTTGAGGCATCCACATCGCCGCCACAGACGAATAAATCCAGCACCGCGCTGATCAGGCACCTCCACTTCCCAGCGCTGCCATCACTCAAAACAACAAAAATTAATATGAAATCCGCTCAACTCAAACTCCTCAGTAATCTCTGCTTCATCCTCGGCTTTGCCTCCATTATTGGCTCCATCGCCATCTGGTTTCTGACCGGAGGAACCGCCGCAGATTCCCAAGCACATGCTGAACGCTTTGGTATCTTCGTCGGACTGTGGGCACCGACATTTTTCATCCTTTCGAATCGCTTCGACCACTACGCCGAGAAGAAAGCCTGATCGCTGGCTGGAAAAAAACGCCAATCGTTTGCTCGATGGATAACCGCCAAACATTACCTGCACGGGTCTGGCTGATCACGGGCTGCTCAAGCGGCTTCGGGGCCGCGCTTGCCGCTCATGTTCTTGCCCGCGGGCAGCGCGTCATCGCAACCGCGCGAAAAATAACTGCTCTCGACGAACTCGTCGCTCGACACCCGGAGAACTGTCGCGCACTCGCGCTCGACGTCACGGACTCAGCGCAGGTGAAGGATGTAATCGCGCAGGCGGTTAAAGAGTTCGGGCAGCTCGATGTCGTGGTGAACAACGCGGGATACGGGCTCATCGGCGCATTTGAGGAACTCGGCCCGGAGCAAATTGCCCGCAACTTCCAAACGAACTTCTTCGGCGCCCTGGAAGTCATGCGTGCCGCACTACCCGTCCTTCGCGCACAAGGCAGCGGACATATCGTGAACATTTCTGCCGCTGCGGTCATTTCAAACTACGCCGGCTTTTCGATCTACGGCGCGACGAAGTGGGCGTTGGAAGGCGTGTCGGAATCGCTCGCCGCGGAACTCAAACCGCTCGGGATCAAAGTGACCATCGTGCAGCCGGGGCCATTCCGCACCGACTTCATCACACGCTCACTCGAGCGGGCAAAGAACCACATCGCCGACTACGATCGCACGAGCGGGAAGTTCCTGCGTTTCCTCGAAACGATGTCGGGCAGGCAGCCCGGCGATCCTGCGAGGGCAGCGCAAGTCATCATCGCCGCCGTGGAATCTGAAACGCCGCCGCTGCGCCTCGTGCTTGGCAAATACGCCAACGACAAGACGCGCAAGAAACTCGCCGATTCCGAAGTGGAGCGCGCCGCCTGGGAACACATCGGCCTGCCCACGGATTTCACCGCAACACCACTGAAAATATGAACACACGTTTCACTCACATCCTGCTCATCGCGATGGCATGCTTCCTCAGCGGCTGCGCTTCGCCAAAAATCTGCACCCGAGAGATCCAGAAATCGGACACCAAAGCTGTAGAGTTGATCGCCGCATCGCAGCGCGCGCACGGCAAAACGGCGTTCGCAAAAGTCCGCGACGTGAGCGTGCGCTACGATGGTCGCTGGGCATCGCTCGGGCCACGCTTTCAGCCGGTGCTTGCGGATACATCGTTCCGGCGCGGCTCCGAGGAGCGGCTGCTTGTCGGGCCGCGCATCATCGCGCAGGAACACACAGGCCCGGCGGGAAAGAAGCTCGTCGTTCGCACGCGGGGAAAAGTCACAGTCGGCTACAACGGCTCACTTTCCACCGATGAAGAAACCAGACGCGCCGCCGCACTCGTCGCCGACGCCTACACGATGTTTCTGCTGGGGCCTTTCTACTTCGACCGCCCGGGCGTCGTTCTCGCGCCGAATGGCGAGTCGGTTGTGGACAGGGCGATTTGCGACGAAGTGCTTGCCGTGCTGCGTCCCGGGTTTGGATTTGCGAAGGAAGATCGCGTGATCCTTTTCATAGACCGCACCACCAAGCAACTCCGGCGCGTGCGCATGACCTTGAACGGACTCGAAAGCACGCGCGGCGCTGAGGTGGATGTGACGTTCCGCGACTTCCGCAGGATCGACGGCATCCTCTGGCCAACGGATTTCGACGAGCGAATCCGTGTGCCGTTCGACCTGCATGCGCATCACTGGAAGATGCTCGGCCTCGACACCAATCGCGGCTTCCGCGCGCCGGATCTTGCGGACTCCGGTTTCAAAAACCGCGCTGCCCGGCCGGCTCGAAAGCACAACGGCTCTTCGCCCTAGTCACTCAATTTTCCGGCGATTGTGGAGCCTCTGCCGTTGGCTCGGGCTCAGTGGAAAGCGGAGCCTCGTCCACCACAGCGGCGTCGCTCACGGGGTCGGCAGCGGGCGCTGGCTCGGTATTTTCGGCGGCTTCTTCCTTCTCGGCTTTTCCTTTTTTTGGCTCTGCGTATTCGGCCTTCGGGAGCGGGACGCGACGGAGTTCGTCGTTGTTTGGCAGTTCCTCGACTCCGCGGAGACCGAAGTGTTGCAGGAAATACTCCGTCGTTTCGTAAAGCAGCGGGCGGCCCGGTAAATCAGCGCGACCGGCGATTTTGATCAGCGAACGATCCAGCAGCACTTGCATCATTCCATCCACCGCGACACCACGCACAGCTTCGATGTCCGCGCGCGTGACCGGCTGGCGGTAGGCGATGATGGCGAGCGTCTCCAGCGCCGGCCCGCTGAGGCGCGTCGGGCGGCTCTCGGGGTAAAGCTGACGCACCCATTCCACCGTCGCGGGCACGGTGACGACGGCCCATCCGTTCGCCTGCTCGGCGAGTTGAAAGGCGCGGCCCGTCTGCTCGTATTCGGCGCGGATGAGATTGAGTTGCGCGGCGACTTCCTCGTCGCTCGTCTCGCCAATGGCGATTACGTCCAGCTCCTCGCTCGCAGACGCTGCACCACGGAGCGCCTTGCGGATTTCCTCAATGGTCAGCGGCTTTGGCGATGCAAAGACGAGTGCTTCGATGACTTGTTTAAGAGAAAGCATGACGTTCCAATATTAGACGCGGACGATTTCGATTTCCGCAAACGGCTCCGGCTGCACACAGCGCAGTTGTTTGAGCCGCACCAGTTCGAGCATCGCGAGGAAAGTCACCACGATCTCCCCGCGCGACGCCGCCTCTGCAAACATCTCCGTGAACTTCAGCGCCACGCCGCCCGCCGTGATTTTCAAAATCAGATCAATCTTGTCCGCCACCGTGAAGTTCTCCTCGAAAATCTCCGCGAGATCCTCGCGCTTGTCCTCGATGCGCTTGAGCACCTTGTTAAACGCATTGATCAAATCAAACACCGACACCTCGCCGAGCGGCCTCTCCGGCGCAGGCTCCGCAGACTCCGCCGCACGCGCAAAGATGCCCTGACGATCCGCCTCGCGCTGGCCGAGCTGCGCCGCCGCATCCTTGAATTTTTTGTATTCCAAAAGTTGCCGCACCAGCTCCCAGCGCGGATCTTCCTCCTCCGCCTCCTCGTCCGGCGGCTGCGCATGGACGGGCAGCAGCGCGCGGCTCTTGATGTAGATCAGATTCGCCGCCATCACCACGAACTCACCCGCCACATCGAGATCGAGCATTTTGAAAAGCTCCATGAAATCGAGGTATTGCTTGGTGATGTGTTCGATGGGGATGTCGTAAATATCCACCTCATCGCGCTTGATGAGAAAGAGCAGCAAATCGAGCGGCCCCTCAAACACTTCGAGTTTCACTTTGTATTCTTGCGACATGAGGGGCGGAGGCTACGGGCGCGACCGTGGGGTGTGCAAGTGCAAGTGCCGGGGAATGGCAAAAGCCCGCTCACAACCGTGCGATGGCGCGGCTGCCGGAGTGAGTCAAATACCTCGGGCCTTCAAACGCCGCTCGATCTTCTCCCAATCACCCAGATGCGCCCGCATCAGGGCTTTCCACAGTTTGCCGTGATTTGGGACGGAAAAATGCAGCAGTTCGTGGACGATGACGTAATCGCCGAGCTGCGTGTCCATGCCGAGCAACTCGTCGTTGAAACTCAACGTGCCTGCGGTGGAGCAGGAGGCCCACTTGCGGCGCATGGGGCGGACGTAGATGGAGTGTGCTTTCACTTCGAGCTTCGCGGCCCATTCGATCACGCGGGCTTTGAACTGCTCCCGGTCGCGCCAGTGCTTCATGAGCTTCTTTTTTCGAGAATGGAAAACAGGTCGGTCACAATGCCCGTTACCTGATCGAGATCATCCACGCCGGAGAAAACGGCGAAGGTCACCTTCTTTCTTAACTCCCGCAGTGCTGCCTCACTGTTCTGCCAGTTGGAATGCTCGGTGAAGGCGTGTTTAATCTTGGTGCTGACGGTGTCAGCGTCAGTCACTCCAGCCTCGGTGAGCTTCTGAAATACGAAGAACGTCAGCGCGTCGAAGCCCTTCGCTGCTTGCTCCTTCTTCCGTGCCTCGTTGCGCTCGACCTCCTCCAGCAATTCTTGCAGCGCGTCCGCCGTCGCGGTCTGGCGCTCCTCGAAGCTCTCCTGCACTGCCTTGGCCCGCTCGGCCATGGCGATTAGGAAAGGATCGTCGCTGTTTTCTTCGGCGGTCTTTTCGATGCTCTTGATGAGGTTGATTACCTTCACGCTGTCGCCGGACTTCCGGCGCTTCATCATCTCCAGCGTCTCGCCGTTGATCGGCACGATGTCGTCGGGAGCGTAGAGCGGGCTCGTGCCGACATGCTCCTGCACCAGTGCGTTGGTTTTGGCTTGGAAATCCCGATCCACCTGCACCCGCTTTGTGTAAGCCTTCCGCACCACGTCGTAGATCGCGCTCAGGGTCGTGTAATCCTCGATGAACGGCCGCAGGAAGGCATCCGGCGAGATGATCTCGTAGAGCATTTCGATCTCCTTGTATTCCTTGAAGAACTCCTTCCGCCGCTCGGGGTCTCGGAAGTGCTCGATGAGCGTGTCCACGTCCTTGTCGTTGAAGTTGCGCTCGATGAGGCCGAGGTAGGCTGGGGCCTTGGACTCCATCTTGTTTTTGAAGAGCACCTTCAGGAGCTTTAGGTCCTTGACGATGGCGTTGATCTCGTCGCTGTCGAAGGCCAGCGCCTTTTCGAGCTTGTCGAAGATTCCGACGAAATCGAGGACGAAGCCGTGGGGCTTCACCATCTCCTGCGCCTCGTTCTCGTAGGGGCGGTTCACTCGGGCGATAGCCTGCAGCAGAGTGTGGTCGCGCATCGGCTTGTCGAGATACATGGCGTAGAGCACGGGCGCGTCGAAGCCGGTGAGCAGTTTCTCGGTGACGATGAGAATCTTCGGCATCTGGTCGAGCTTGCCGAAGCTCTTGCGGATCTGCCGCTCCTTCTTCGGGTCGAGGTGGAATTCCTTGAGCAGCGCGGAGTCGTTGTTGCTGCCGGTGTAAACGACTTCGGAATACTCGGGCGGCAGGAACTGATCGAGGGCGTGCTTGTAGTGGGCGCAGGCTTCGCGGTCCACGCCGACGAGGAAGGCCTTGTAGCCGAGCGGCTCGACGTTCTCGCGGTAGTGCTCGGCGACGAACTTCGCCACCTTCTGGATGCGCTCCTTGCCTTTGAGGAAGTTTTTCAGGTTCACCGCCCGCTCGAGGATCTTGTTCAGCTCCTCGATGTCGGCCACGCCCTCGGCTTCGGCGAGGGAGAGGAACTCCTTATCCAGCGTCTCGTGCGGGACGAGCATTTCATTCGGCGCGAGCTGATAGTAGAGCGGCAGCGTGGTGCCGTCCTCGATGCTGTCGGCGATGGAAACTTGTGCAGGTAGCCCTGGTCGTCCTCGCAGCCGAAGGTCTTGAAGGTGCCCTTGCCATAGACGGTCTTGTCCACCGGCGTGCCGGTGAAGCCGAGGAAGGTCGCATTCGGCAGGCCGGCCATGAGGAAGTTGCCGAGGTCGCCGCCGGTGGTGCGGTGGGCTTCGTCGATGAGCACGTAGATGTTCTTCCGCAGGTTCAAGTTCGCCGGCATGTCGCGGAACTTGTGGATCATCGTCACGATGATGCCCCGGTAGTCGTCGCGTAAGAGTTGGTTGAGCCGGGCGATGCTGCTGGCGTGCTCCAGATTGCCCAGGCCGAGCGCGGCGAGGTTCTTGAGCATCTGGTCTTCCAGCTCGTTGCGGTCGATCATCAGCAGCACGGTCGGCTTGTCCGCCTCGGGCGCGCGGAAGAGCCGTTCCGCCGCCTTGATCATGGTGAAGGTCTTGCCGCTGCCCTGGGTGTGCCAGACGAGGCCGCGCGTGCGTTTGGGATCGAGGGCGCGGCTCACGGTCGCGTCCACCCGCCGGTCTGGTGCTGACGCAGGATGTATTTGTTCAGCTCCTCGTCCTTCTCGGCAAAGACGATGTAGTCCTTCAGGAAGGCGAGCACCTGCGGGATGGCGCAGAAGCTCTTCACCTTGGCCTCCAGCTTGCCGACTTCCTCGTCCTTCAAATTAAAAATATTCCGCCGCACCGTGTTCCAGCTCACCCCGTAGGAAAAGCCGATGGCGTCGGTGGCGGTGAAAAGCTGCTGCGACACGAACAGCTCGGGCGTCTCGCGGTGGTAACGGCGGATCTGGTCCACCCCTAGGGCAATCGCCTCGTCCTTGTTGGCGTTCTTGCACTCGATCACCAGCACCGGGATGCCGTTGATGAGAAAGACGACATCCTCCCGCGTGCCGTAGTGGCCGTTGTGAAAGGCCCACTCCTCGGTGACTTCGTAAACGTTGCGCGCCGGATTATCGTAATCGATCAGGATCAGGTCGCGCTCGCGCTTCTCCTCGTGGTCGAAGAATTTGCCCCGGTTGCGCAGGTGCTCCACGAATTCCCGGTTGCCGTAGATGTCCGTGTGGAGATGGCGGAAGCGCCCGAGCAACGCGCCCTCGGCCTCGGCGTAGCGCGGGTTGAATGTGCGCAGTTGAGCATCGAGCAGGTCGTCGAAAAAAAGGGAAGGAGGAGCTTTGTCCGAGATCTCGGTTTTGCCGCGTCTGGATTCTGCTTCGGCCCTCGACACAAACGACCATCCGACCTCCTGGGCGTAGGCGAGGATCCGGGCTTGGACGGTTTTGTGTTCTCCGGGTGTCATGGCAAGGGATCGAGGCGCAGAACCTGTTGGATTTTATCGCGCTGATCAGGGTGGACTCCCGCCTCATCGGCATAATTTCGCCATTTAGAAACGATGCTTTGAATTTCGCTGACGATGGCCTTCGCCTGCCCCTGTTTCAAGCGGGCAAGTTTGCCGCTGGCATCGAAGTCATGCATCCCGAATCCGTCACGCTTTCCATTGAGAGTCATTTGGTGGGCGGACGTCCAGTCGCCCGAAGGGTTGAAGCTGTAGGTCACATCGAACGCCGGAGACAAGGACCACCGGCCATTTCGGTCCATCAGAAAGGCGATGTTCTTCACGTGATCATCCTGATTGCGTGCCACGATGTTGAAAACCATGCGCCGGAACTGTTGCTCGATCTCATCGCGCTGCAAACCAAGCTCCTCCATGGTCATCATCGCCTGCTCATAGCCGTAGGCGCCAGACATGTTGAAATCGTAGTGCGCAAGTGCAGCCAGTGACAGCATGTGCAGTTTGGCTCCATCGTCCGTGCGGTCAAATCGCTTGGTCATGAAGTGGCGCCGTCCATTTTCCTCAAACAAGCGGCAGGGCATCATCGAGATCCCTGCGTTCTTGGCCATCTGGTGGTAGGCATACTCAATCGCCCCGTAGCCTTCCGGATCGGCCAACTCCTTGTCGCGGTTGTTCTTCACGCCATCGAATTTCATCAGCCAGTATTCGAAGCCGATCTCAGAAGGAACTTGCCCTGACTTCACCTCATTTGTTGTGGGATTCCATGCGACAAGTGCCTTGGCCCTCGCTCCTCCGGCAGAGGTTCCCACCCGCAAAATCTCGCGCACTGCCTGCTCGTCCTTGCGATCGGCAAACACGGTGGAGAGCGATGCGCGGTGGGTCAGGATCTCCGAGGCCAGTTTGACCAATTCAGCGACATGAATCTTCGACGAACTCTTCCTGCCACGCAGTTTGTCAGGCCTGAATTCAAGGGCTCCCATTCCTCGGGTGCCGATGTAACAAAGGCGCTCCACCGCATTGAACGATTCCGGCTTGCGACCTTTTGTTGCCAGCCAAGTGTCGATGATGGCGTTGCCGAATTTGTCCGGAAGTGAATCGGCCAACAACCCAGGCAGACCGCGGAAGGATTTGAGTGAGAGCTCCGGGAATTGATAAACCCGTGATGCCAAGGGCATGCGCAGCGGCGAGACCTCGATGCCACTGCGCAGGAAGTCACGAGCATACTCGAAATCGGCAATTTGCCGCTCGGAGTCGAGGGTCACGTAACCAATATCCGTGTCCCACAGTCTGACGGTGGCTCGAGTCATCATGGTTCGTCACCCCACTTCCATGGCCCTGCTTTTGCCTGATCCGTCCTTTTCCTAGTCACCCGCTTCGGTAGCGCGTCGGCTTCTTTGATCGCGTGCGATGGTCGTGCCGTGGGCTCTGGGAGCACCATTTCGATCTTTCCGAGCAGGTCCAGCTCGCGAAAGATGCGAAACAAGGTCCGCGTCTGGGTGGTTTCTCCCGTTTCCAGCCTCTCCAAAGTGCGTTTTCCCACGCCAGCCCTTTTGGCCAATTCGGCTTGGGTCAGATTCTGGTCGATGCGGAATTGGACCAATCGCCGGCCCAATTCTTGCAAAAGGGCTTGATCATGTTTCAGTTCCTGAAACTTCATGGTTTTGATTGAATCAAAATAAAACTAATTGTCAAATCGCAATAAATGGCGAATAAACGAAGTTTTAAGACATTATTCGCAATAAATGGCGAATCAAGACGATTCGATATGGAACAAACGCTAGGATTGAATATTTTAATAACTCGCATCATATGACGAATTAAAGCGAAAATTTCTTTCAATTCGCAATATGTGGCGAATAGCGACGTTTTTATGAGTGGTGTTCCATGGTTTTCGATGTGATAACGGGCTTCTGGGCTTCGACTCGCGTGCCGTAGATGTCGGTGTGGAGATGGCGGAACTGCCCGAGCAACGCGCCCTCGGCCTCGGCATAGCGAGGGTTGAACTCCCGCACCTTAGCGTCGAGCAGATCGTCGAAGAAGAGCGAACGGTTCCTGGCGCGGTCGGCGGGTGGCACCTCCGGATCAAACCCTCGCCGCCGCTCGGCTTCCTCACGAGACACAACCGTCCAACCGATGGCCCCGGCGTATGCGAGGATGCGGGCTTGGACTGTTTTGTGTTCGCCCGGCTTGCTCATGACTTCTTCTTCCTGGCAGTCGTTCTCGGCGCAGGCAGAAATTCCCTCGCCACATCCGCGAGTTGCCTCGCCGTCGGCAGCTTGCCCTTGAACTCCGCAGGCAAGGTCTCTTGGAGCTGATACTCCGCTACGCCAATCGGGTTCGCCTTGGTCTTCAGCGCGAATTCCACCTCCACGTCATCCTTCTCCGCACACAGGATGATGCCGATCGACGGCCTGTCATCCGGTCCGCGTTCCTTCTCGTTCAGCAGGTTCAAATAAAAATCCATCTTGCCCGCGTGCTCCGGCTCGAACTCGCCGATCTTGAGATCAAACGCCACCAGCGCCTTGAGGAAACGATGGTAGAACAGCAGGTCCACGAAGTATTCTTCTTCCCCAGTGCCAGCCGGTATTGCCGGCCCACGAAGCAAAAGCCGTATCCCAGTTCCAGGATGAACTGCTGGAGCCGGGAAATCAGCCGCTCCTCCAGTTCCAGCTCCTTCATCGGCCTCGCGATCCCGAGAAACTCCAGGTTGTAGCGGCTCTTCAGCATCTCGTCCGCCTGCTCCGCGAGATGCTCTGGAAGTGCCAGTTCGAAGTTGTGCGTCTTCTTCTCCTTCACCGCCCGCTCATACGCCTGCCCTTTGATCTGATTCAACAACACGCTCCGGCTCCAGCCGAATTGCGCCGTGGCGCGGAGGTAAAACAACCGGGCGGCGGCATCCTTGACCTTCCCCATCAGTTCCACATGGTGCCACCAAGGCAACAATGACGCCAATTCTCGCGCAACCTGCGCGAGAAATTCTGGAACAGGCTGTCCCAGAATTGCTCCGCCTCCTTCTTGAACAACCTGTTCAAGAATCAGAGAACCACCCGCCTTCTCCAATTCCCTCACAACCTGTGAGAGAAATCCGCCGCTTTCCTCCCTCGTCATTTCTCGCGCAACTTGCGCGAGAAACTCGGGACACGAATGAAGTTCGTAAAGCTGCCTCATGCGCCAGATGTTTGCCGACGAGAACCCCCGCATATCCGGAAACTCCGCCCGCAGATCCGCCGCCAGCCGCTCCACCACCGCCTCGCCCCAGCCCGCCGTCTTCTGCTTCTCCACAATTCCGCGCCCGATGTCCCAGTAAAGCATCACCAGCTCCCGGTTCACCGCCCGCCCGGCTTGCAAACGCGCGGTCTGGATGCGGCCTTTCACCTCTGTGAGGAAGCTGGTGTAGTCAGGCACTATTGGCGTCGGTTTCATGAGAGTTCAGACGATGTAAGAATTCTGCAACGAGCTGTTGCAGAAATGTTCCAAGGGAAGGAGTCGATTCTCGCGCAGCCTGTGCGAGAACTCCCCACCCGGAAATTTGGCCGCAGCCTGTGACCAAATTGACCAATCAAAATCTTCTTTGTGTTCTCTGCGTTCTTTGCGGTTCAAACATCTCCGCCGCTCGGCTTCCTCGCGGGACACAATCGTCCAACCGATGGCCTCGGCGTAGGCTAGGATCCGGGCTTGGACGGCTTTGTGTTCTCCGGGCGTGGGCATGGCTCAGGATGGCATGGGCAGCTCCAGTTCGTGAACGCGGGTCTTCGCGGTCATCAGTTCGTGAAGGAGGGTGCGGAAGTGTTTGTTTGCGATGAACTCCATAAAATGGTGACGTTAGGACGGTTTAAGTTGGTTGAGTGTCGTGTTAATAAGGTCATCTAGCGCAATATCGAATCGATCCGTCAGAGCATCCAAAGACGCGGTGATTTCCTCCATGAGTTTAGGGGTCGGGATAGGAATTTTAATTCTCATAAAATCCGATGTGCTCACGATTCGACGGCGTTTTACACCGCCGGAGGAAAGGCGCCGATATTCGTCCATGATTTCAGGAATCTTTAGAACGTAATCTAAATAACGAGGGTCAATTGAAGGACTTGGAATCCAGACCTCGTAAGCCGGGCTTAAAACGCCCTGTTCTGGCTGGTAAAGAACGTGAACTGCACCTTCCCAGATTACCATCGGATTGTAAGCAACCCACCCTTTTTTAACGACCAAGTAGGCAGACAGGTCTTCCAGCGCAACAGCGTGAACGAAGCGTTCCGACTGAGCGATTATTCCTTCGTCTTTCGTCAACGATAGCGGAGTTAGTTCATCGCGCTGGTCACTGCATGTTTGCGTGCTCCGTGTCAAAATACTCCCAAGCGCCATCAAGGACCAAGAATCTGAATGAGCTGCTAAAGAAACCTCAGTGGGTGAATTGGATTCTGCCTTAGCTTTTCGGAAAAACTTACCGAGGAAGTTGAAGGCGATTCGTTTGCTGAAATCGTTCTTCGCGGAAGTAAATTCTCTGAACACCCTGTCTTCCCAGCTCTCGGGTGGAGCTAGGCGGATGTATCGATTTGGAAGTAGATTGTAGTCATTTTCGAGTCTCTGTATCTCTCTGCAGGTAACTATTTCACTAACGCCAGGAATCCTCATCCATTCTTGAAAACTCTTTTCCAAAAGAATCCCAGCTTCATCAGTAATCGTATTTTTAGCACGGCCTCGGTGATATTGCTCCGTGAGATCAACCATTAGAACCTCACCTGGGTGGGATTTTCTCTTGTTCAGGAAATAGATCACTCCGGCATTGGGAGTGTTGTAAAAGAGGTTCTCTGGAAGCAATACGACGGATTCGATAAGATCGAGATCGATGACTTTTTTTCTGGCGTTTCTTTCCTGGGCATCACGGTCGCCACCCGAACCACGGGATGCAGATCCAGTTCCCAAGATTACTGCTGCTCTTCCAGCGGAATTGAGACTTGCAAGAATATGCTGAACCCAGCCCCAGTCTGCACGAATTCCGGGATAGCCGATAAGTTCAAATCTTCCAAATTCGTCGTCATTGTAGTCTTTTTCTGAAAAGTCCTTTTGATTCCACATCGGATTGGCAATTGCGCGATCGAAGGTCCGGAGTTTGCCGTTAACGTGAAATTTAGGATTCTTGAAGGTGTCTCCGAGTTCGATTGAACCCTCCATGTCGTGGATGATCATGTTCATGTTGGCCATGGCCCAGGTTTCTGGGGTGTATTCCTGACCGTAGAGCTTGAGAGGAGCGGGCTTCTTATCCTTGGAGGCCTGCTCCATGGCGATCTCGCATTTCACGAGTAGGCCACCGGAGCCGCAGGTGGGGTCATAGACATCCATGCCGGGTTCGGGGTGGAGGACGCGGGACATGATGGTGCCGACCTCGGGCGGCGTATAGAATTCGCCGCCACTTTTGCCACTGTTCTCGGCGAACTTGCGTATGAGGTATTCATAGCTCTTGCCGATGATGTCGGCCTCGACGTCGTCGAGCCCGAGGCGCTTGGTGCTGATGGCCTCGATGAGGTTGGAGAGGCGGTCGTCGTCGAGGTCGCGATGGCCGTGGGTGGTGGCGTTGAAGTCCACGCGGTCGATGATGCCCTGCAGGAGCGGGTTCTCCCGGACGATGGCCCGCATTTGAGTGGTAACGCCTTCGCCGATCTTGTCGGAGAGCTTGCGGATGACGGACCAGACGGGCTGCTCGGGATCGTCCGGCACGATG
>CAMBOD010000005.1 GCA_945868985.1 Prosthecobacter debontii
GGAGTTCACGCGGCAGCGGGAGTATGGGCAAGCGGAGGAGCAGTTGCGCGCGTGCCTGAAACTCGATGCGAACTATGTGCCCGCGTTGGTGGAGATGGCTTTTTTGGCAAATCGTCGTGGCGACTTTTCCGGCGCGCTTGCTCTCGCAAAACACGCGCTGAGCATTGATACCTACGACCCGGCGGCGAATTACCAATTCGGGCGCGCGAGCGTGGCGCTCGGTCACGCTGCGGATGCGAAGGAGTCTTTCAGCATCGCCGCACTCGCGCCCGGAGGGCGTAGCGCTGCAAACACGGAACTCGCGAAACAATTTTTCCGCGAGAAGCGGTATGACCGCGCAATCGCCGCCGCCAAGGAAGGTGTTGCCGCCAACGCGCGCAATCTCGACGCACTGCAAATCATCGCCTGCGCGTTACGCATCAAAGGAGACACGGCTGGGGCGGAATCAACGCTGCGGACATTGCTGGAGATCGATCCCCTGAATCACTTTGCTCGCTACGAAAAAACTGCGGGCAAAAAAGGAAGCGCGAAAGATTTCACCTCGCAGATTCGAAACGAACTGCCGCATGAAACCTTTCTGGAATTGGCAGTCTGGTATCACGGCGTCGGCCTCGACGGCGATGCGGGTAAAATTCTCGAACTCGCTCCGCCCAGCACTGAGGCGCTGTATTGGCTGGCGTATGTGAGACGGGACACCGCCGCACTCGATAACGCCAATGCTGCTTCGCCGGAATCGGTCTTTCCTTTTCGCATGGAATCCATCGCCGTCTTCGAGTGGGCTGCGAAGCAGAGCGCAGGGTGGCAGCCGAACTATTTCCTCGCGCTCATTCATTGGCATCTCGGTGATCTCGCGAAGGCGCGCGAACTCCTTTCCGGCTGCGGAGACAAACCTGCATTCGCACCTTTCTACGCCACACGTGCGCAGGTGATTGAGGGAAGCGCCGCGAAGGATCTCCAGCGCGCTGCACAACTCGATCCGAAGCAATGGCGATACGGAGCGATGCTCGCCCGACACCATCTCAAACACGATGACGCTGCCGCCGCACTGGCCGTTGCCACGGATTACACGACACGTTTTCCAACCAACGACACACTGACTCTACTGCGCGCGAAGGCGCTGCTCCTTACTGGAAAATACAAGGAGACCGCCGCGATGTTGACCGCGTTGCAAGTGCTGCCATCCGAGGGCACCACTGAGGCGCGCTCTCTTTTGCGAGAGGCAAATCTTCTCTCCGCAATTCAGCATCTGAAAGACGGAGCAGCAGCCGAAGCATTGAAACTCACCGATGCAGCCCGCGAATGGCCGGAGAATCTCGGCGCAGGAAAACCATACGCCAGTGAACTGGATGAACGCCTCGAAGACTGGATCGCCAGCCAGTGTCAGCTTGCACTGAAAGCAAACGACGCTGCGCGAAAGATGCTGGTAAAAATCATCTCCGTCCCCGCGCACACGAAAGGGCAGGAAATCTCTGACTTGGTGCGCGCTTTCTCACTCAAGCAATCCGGACGTGCCGATGAAGCGAAAAAAGCATTCAGGGACTGGAAGTCTCAGTCCCCAGACAGTGACCTCGCCAAATGGGGTGCCGAGATTTTCGCCGGGCATCCCACCGCGCTGCCAGCCTCTTTAAAAACGTCCGATGCTCGGATCCTCGCTGCACTCACGGCGGCCAATATTCATTTTGAGCCGCTATCGCAGGAGTAGTGTGATGAGGCTGGCAAAATCGCTCATGACATCCGACAAGGCACGGATGCGCCTCTCCATTCTCGCCGCTTTCACCGCACTATTCACCACAGCGTTCGCTGCTGATCCCGTCGTTGCGGTATTTCAAAAGGACGCACGCATCCTTTTTCAGGGCGACTCGATCACCGACGGCAATCGCGGGCGCAACGAAGACCCCAACCATATCCTCGGCCACGGCTACCAGTTCATCATCGCCGCGAAATACGGCACGCTCTTCGCGGACAGAAATCTGACTTTCCTCAACCGTGGCATCAGCGGCAACAAAGTGTCGGATTTGCAGAATCGCTGGCAGCAGGACACGCTCGCATTAAAGCCCGATGTGCTCAGCATTCTCATCGGTGTGAACGACCACAGCGCAAACGTTCCGCCCGACCAATACGAGCAAAACTACGATAAACTCCTCGCCGACACCGTCGCCGCGAATCCCAACATCCGCCTCGTGCTTTGCGAACCATTCACACTGCCGACCGGCGGAAAGAAACAGGGCTATGACGCATGGCTCGCTGGTCTGAAACAGAAGCAGCAAATCGTCGCAAAGCTCGCGCAAAAATACCACGCCGCCCTCGTGCGCTTTCAGCCCGCATTCGACGCTGCGTGCAAGACGGCTCCCGCCGAGCACTGGATGTGGGACGGCATTCATCCGACATATTCCGGTCATCAACTGATGGCGGACGAGTGGGTGAAAACCGTAGCGGCGTTCCGACCCATGGTTCCAGCATCAGTAAAGAAGTAGCGAAGATTTGCGACTGCGTTATTCCTGAAATGCAGATAGCGCGTTGGCGTGGGATTTTTCCGCTTGTTCGTTGAAAAATTCGGACGCATCCTACGCATGCCCTCGAAACTTCAGAACGTATGAAAACAACACAGAAGAAAGCCGCGTCGAAAACGTTGCCCACGGTTCAAGTAGCTACCGCAGCCGTGAAGAAAGTGGAGGCAGATGCGAAGGTGGCGAAACGCCAATGGAAGCTCGCCAAGGGTAAACTAAAACAAGCAAAAAAGGCGGCAAAAGAGGCAAAAAAGACTGCGAAGAAAGCAGACAAAGCGGCCTCGCAGGCAAAAAAGGCACTCCGAAACGCCCAGAGGCGCCAGAAGGCTGCGGCCCTTGCGAAAAAGCGGAAGACTAAAATTGTTTCTCCAGCAAAGAAGGTGAATGTTCGCAGGAAAGCTATCGTGCAAAAAGAGCCACCAAATGTGCCGGAAAAAGAGATGCCAAGGGCGGATGCTACGTTGGCACCGGCTCTCGTGCCAGCCGTGCAGATGCCGCCTCAGGAGAATGGCAGCGCAGGAATGCAACCCTAGCCGTTATAGGGGCAATTCCAGCGCCTGCATTACGACGGCAGCGACGAGCAGAAAAATCTTAGCGAGTCCAACTCGCCGGATTCTCCAAATTTCGATCCAAAAATTACTGCCGAGATGTATTTTTACACGGCCTTGTGAAAATTTTCACAAAGTCCTTGCATGGTAGGAAAGTTTTTTGGTAAATCGCAAATCTCCTTACCAAAATTGCGTGTAAAACCGCTTTGAACATAGCCCTTTTCCATTTTCTGACCTGACGATATGCCGCAGATATTTCCGCGCGGGGCGAACTTCGTCCCACTGAAAATTATTCTAGTGCTTGCCGTGCTCGGCATGGCGGCGCCTGCGGCGATGTGGTATTACTGGACACCGAAATACACGAAGGTCGGCTATCAGCCCGCTCAGCCAGTTCCATTTTCCCACAAGATTCACGCCGGGCAGCTCGGTCTGGACTGCCGCTATTGCCATAGCTTTGCAGAAAATGCGGCGCACTCAAATATTCCGACTGCGCAAGTCTGCATGAACTGCCACTCGCAGGTGCAGAAGGATAATCCGAAGCTCGCGCCGTTGCGTGAGGCTTGGGCGACTGGCAAGCCGGTGGAGTGGGTGCAGATTCACAAGACGCCGGATCACGCTTATTTCAACCACTCGGTGCACATTAACCGCGGCGTTTCGTGCGTGAGCTGCCACGGTCGAGTAGATCAAATGGATGTCGTATCGCAGGAGCAGTCACTTTCCATGGACTGGTGCCTCACATGCCACCGCGCGCCAGAGACTGCGCTGCGTCCTCTGGATAAAGTGACGGACCTCGGCTGGCACGCGAAGCCGCAGGGCAAGGAATCAATCGAACAGGCCCAGTTGAACCTCGGCCAAAAACTGAAAGACCAGCGGGGAATCAATCCGCCGGTCAGCAATTGCGCTGGTTGTCACCGATGAGCAAACACGTTTTCCAACATCCGCAGGAGAAGGGCGATGGCCCGAAGTATTGGCGTAGCCTTGGTCAGTTGGCGGAGACGCCGGACTTCCAGAACTGGAAGGACAAGGAGTTTCAGACCGGTGCGTCTGAACTGAACCCCGAGGTGGGTCGCCGGAGCTTTTTGAAATACATGGCTGCGAGTTCGGCGCTGGCGGGTCTTTCGCTGAGTGCGTGCCGCCGCGAGGAGAAGACGCTGGTGCCTTTCACGAAGGGCGTGGAGTGGAGCGTTCCCGGCAAGCCGGTTTTCTATGCAACATCGCGTCCGCATCGCCGTGGGGCGCATCCG
Organism: Prosthecobacter debontii; assembly: GCA_945868985.1. GTDB lineage: Bacteria > Verrucomicrobiota > Verrucomicrobiia > Chthoniobacterales > Chthoniobacteraceae > SXWH01. Next base: position 4,300 of record CAMBOD010000005.1, read on the forward strand.
CTGGTGGCGGTGACGCATGATGGTCGTCCGACGAAGGTGGAGGGAAATCCGAATCACGCAGCGAGCAAGGGCGCGACGGATATCCAGAGTCAGGCATCGTTGCTCGATTTGTATGACCCGGATCGCTCGCGCCGCTTCCAGCACAATGGCGTTGAGGCGAAGGAGGATGATTTTACGAAGTGGCTTGGCGAAGCGATCGCGAAGGCTGGCGACGGTGCAGGAATCGCGTTTCTCTCGGAGCATTTCATGTCGCCGTCATTCGGGCGATTGAAGGGCTCAGTTGCGGAAAAGCTCCCGAAGGCAATCTGGGCGACCTACGAACCGCTCGGCGGAAGTGAAGCTCGCAAGGCCAGTGAGGCGAGCTTTGGCGAAGGAATGCGCGCTGTGCCGCAACTCGACAAGGCGGACGTGATTCTCGCGCTCGACAGCGATTTCCTCGGCTTCGACGAAGGTCGCATCGAAGGTATTCGTGCATTTTCAAAGCGCCGCTCACCGGAGCAGAAGATGAACCGCCTTTACGTCGTGGAGAATCGCTACACGACCACCGGCGGTATGGCCGATCATCGCTTGCGCGTGCAGGCGAAAATGGTGCTCAATGTAACGCGCCAACTCGCTGAAATCATCGCGGGCAAGACCAATGACGAAGGGCTGAAGTCGCTCGTCGCAAAGTTCCCGAAGACGCCTGCTTTCACCGGCACTCAGGAGAAGTGGATCGCGGAGACCGCTGAAGATTTGATGGCGAGTAAGGGCAAGTCGGTCGTGCTTGTCGGCTATCGTCAGCCCGCGCAAGTGCAGGCGCTCGGCCATGCTATCAACGCAGCGCTCGGCAATCTCGGCGAGACCATTGTCGGAAGGAAGAGCATGCATGGCAAATCAGCCAGCATCGGTGAGTTGGCGAAAGCCATCGGCGAGAAAGCGGTGAACACGTTGTTCATCCTCGGCGGCAATCCAGTTTACAACGCACCAGCGGATTTAAATTTTGCCGATTTGATCAAAGGAATCGAAGTCGTGCGTCACGGTTTCTACGAAGACGAAACGACCTATTCGCTCGACGAAAAAGGCGCGCGTCATTTCGTGAAGTGGCACGTTCCTGCCGCTCACTATCTCGAAGCATGGGGCGATGGTCGCGCGAGCGATGGCAGCTACGTTTCGCAGCAGCCGATGATTCTTCCGCTCTTTGGCGGTTGGTCGGAAATCCAGCTCCTCAATTTCATCGCCACGGGCAAGAAGAGCGACGGCCTCGATCTCGTGCAGGATACTTTCAATGAAGTCGCCAAGGGACTTGACACGGAGTCGTGGGCGAAATTCCTCCACGACGGATTCCTCGCTGCCAGCGCAGCGCAGACTGAGACTCTCAGCTTCAATGCGGCGAATGCTGCGGATTTGGTGTCCAGCTACAAAACTCCTGCTGACGGCTACGAAGTGGTTTTTGCGCCATGCGCAAAAGTGGACGACGGTCGCTACTCGAACAACGCATGGCTGCAAGAGCTGCCTGATCCGATTACGAAAGTCACGTGGGACAACGCCGCGCTCATCAGCCCGGCGACCGCCAAGAAGCTCGGCATGGAAGCCAATCTCGGTAATGGGCACTTTGACTTCGACAACGGCACTTGGATCGCCATCGAGGTGAACAAAGCGCGCCTGGAAATCCCTGTCTATATCGCACCAGGCCACGCGGACGACAGCATCACCATCGCACTCGGATACGGACACACGCACGAAGGTCGTGTGGGTGGACGCGAGGGCAACTATATGTCGCACGGTGGACTCTTCGCGAAGAAGAGTCAGGTCGGTTTCAATGCCTATCCCCTGCGCACGAGCGAGGCTCACTATATCGCCGGAGGAGCGGAAGTGAAAAAGCTGGCGAATACTGCCTATCAACTCGCAATCACCCAAGAACACGGCGCACTCGAAGGACGCGGCGCGGATGTGATTCGTGAGGCGACTACGGAGAAATACGCAGAGCAGAAAGATTTCGCTCGCGATGAGCACTGGCTGCATGAGCGCCATGCGATGGACGCGCACGCCGAGGAGTTTGACCGCAATAAATATCCCGTTCCGCGCAGTGCCTATTCGCATCCCGAACTGAACGACAAAAATCATCAATGGGCGATGGCGATTGATCTTTCGACATGCCTTGGTTGCTCCGCGTGCATGATCGCCTGCCAGAGCGAAAACAACATTCCCGTCGTCGGCAAAGAACAGGTGCTCGAAGGCCGCGAACTCCACTGGATTCGCATGGATCGCTATTTCGTCAGCACGATGAACTCGCGCGACAAGGATGTGAGCATTGACGAGCCGCGCATGGTGAACCAGCCGATGCCCTGCCAGCATTGCGAAAACGCCCCGTGCGAAACGGTCTGCCCCGTGAATGCAACCGTCCACAGCGATGACGGCCTCAATGTGATGGCTTACAACCGCTGCATCGGCACGCGTTACTGCGCCAACAACTGCCCGTTCAAGGTGCGTCGCTTCAACTTTTTCGACTTCAACGAGCGCCAGAAGGACAAGTATTTCGTCCCGAATCTCATCAACGAAAAAGGCATGGCCGACACGTTGAAGATGTCGAAAAACCCGAACGTCACCGTTCGTATGCGCGGCGTCATGGAGAAATGCACATTCTGCGTGCAGCGCGTCCAAGAGGCGAAAATCGCATCCAAGGTGCGCGCCAAGGACACTGACAAAGTTCAGGTGCCGACAGACAGCTTCCAAGTCGCCTGTCAGCAGGTCTGCCCGACTGACGCCATCGTCTTCGGTAATCTCAACGACAAAAACAGTCGTATGGCAAAAATCCGTGGCACCGCCGGAAACGAGACGGCGCATCCACGCGACTACCGCCTGTTTGACTACATCGGCATCAAGCCGCGCGTGAGCTACCTCGCCCGCGTGATGAACCCAAATCACAAAATGCCTGACGTTCCAAAAGACTGGGCCGACGCTAAGAAGGAAGGAGGGCACGCCTAATGGCTGACATCGCACACACATCAAAAGGCGACGAATGCGAAGTCGTCCTGCACTGCCCGCCGGAGCTGAAAAAGATTCCGTTGGTCAATCACGACCGCTCCTTCGCTTGGATTACCGAAAACGTCGCGAGCATCTGTGAGGAAAAGACACGCCGCTATTGGTGGATTGCTTTCCTGCTGTTCACGCCGATTGCGCTGCTGGTTCCGACTTTGCTTTCCTATCAGGTCGCAAACGGCGTCGGTGTCTGGGGTGAAAACCAGCCGTTTGGCTGGGCGTGGGACATCACCAACTTCGTTTTCTGGATCGGCATCGGCCACGCCGGAACTCTGATTTCGGCGATCCTTTTCCTCACCCGGCAAAAGTGGCGCACTTCGATCAATCGTGCGGCGGAAGCCATGACGCTTTTCGCCGTGATGTGCGCCGCGCTCTATCCGGGCTTCCACGTCGGTCGTTTCTGGAAGGCGTGGTATCTATTCCCGATTCCGAACCACATGGCGCTTTGGCAGAACTATCGCTCGCCGCTGTTGTGGGACGTATTCGCTGTTTCGACCTATTTCACCGTTTCCGTGTTGTTCTGGTATGTCGGCCTCATTCCTGATCTCGCCACGCTCCGCGACCGTGCAAAGTCGAAAATCAAGCAATGGGGCTACGGTCTCGCAGCGCTTGGCTGGCGCGGCGGCAACCGCCACTGGCAGCACTATGAGATGGCGTATCTGATCCTCGCCGGCCTCAGCACGCCGCTCGTGTTGTCGGTTCATTCCATCGTCTCCTTCGACTTCGCCACGTCGGTCATACCCGGATGGCACACCACTATTTTCCCGCCGTATTTCGTCGCGGGCGCAATCTTCGGCGGCTTCGCCATGGTGCTCACGCTCATGCTTCCGGCGCGACTTTTCTATCCGCAGCTCGATGACATGATCACGCGGAACCACGTGGACAAGATGGCCAAGATCATCCTGCTCACCGGCAGCATCGTCGGCTACGCCTACCTCATGGAGTTGTTTGTGGCGCTCGTGTATGCGGGCAATTTCTACGAATACAACGCGTTCTACAACCGGGCGACCGGCTGGTATAATTGGCATTACATCACGATGATGACGTGCAACGTGATCATCCCGCAGCTCTTCTGGTCGAAGAGAATCCGCCACAATTACATCTGGGTTTTCGTCATCTGCCAGTTCGTGAACGCGGGTATGTGGTTTGAGCGGTTTGTGATCATCGGGACTACGCTCGCGCAAGACTTCCTGCCTTCCTCGTGGGGCCATTACACACCGTCGTGGGTGGAGGTATTCACCTTCATCGGCACGTTCGGGATGTTCATCTCGCTCTTCCTTTTGTTCATGCGCTTCCTTCCGATGATTACCATCTTTGAAGTCAAAGCGGTGAAGCCCGAGGCCGATCCGCATCACGAACCTGATCATTCGCACGGCGAAAAAGCCGCGCACCCGAAGGAGGCGGCGGCTCACTAGTCATGGCTGAATCCACCAAACGTCTTCATGCAATCGGTGCGGAGTTCGACACGACTTCCGCCATCTACCACGCTGCGGAGAAAGTCCGTGATGCTGGCTACACCAATTGGGATTGCCACACACCGTTCCCGGTTCACGGGATGGACAAGGCGATGGGCATGAAAAAATCATGGCTCAGCGCATTCGTTTTCGTCTGCGGTCTTACGGGTTTCATCACAGGGCTTTTGCTTGTCACCGTCACTTCGTTCGGGCTTTACCCGACCATCGTGAACGGCAAACCGAACGACTGGACTCATGGCGCCGGAGCGATGCAGTTCTTCTTCCCGGTCATGTATGAGTTGACGATTTTGTTCAGCGCCTTCGGTGCGGTCTTCGGCATGATCATTCGCAACGGACTTCCGAAATTCCATCACCCGCTCTTTAACTGGAGCCGCTTCGCCAAAGCCACAGACGACAAATTCTTCATTATCATCGAGAGCAGCGACCCCATGTTCTCGGAGACGAAAACCAAGGCTTTCCTCGACAGCCTTGGCGGCAAACACATCACACCTGTCTTCGACCACGAGTAAGCCATGTTGAAAATTTCATTCGGAGCTTTGACTATCGCAGGCGTTCTCGCCCTTGGTTTCGCGGGCTTTCGCGGCGCGAAGACGGAATTGCCCCACGTTGAGTGGTTCAACGACATGGCGCATCAGCCAAAGGAACAGCCGCAGCACAAAAGCACTTTCTTCAGCGACGGACGTTCTGCGCGCCAGCCTGTGGATGGAACGGTGCCGATTGGTTTTAATTTGAAGGGCCGCTATTTTCAGACCGAGGGAAACAACCTTGTGAGTGGACACGGCGGCTTTGCAAACCAACCCGACTATTTCAACACGGGTCGCATGGGCGATGTGTATGGCGACGGGATTCCCGAAGTCCTCGCGAAACGTGGAGCCGAGTTGCTCAGCCGTGGTCAGGAGCGCTACGACATCAGTTGTGCAATTTGCCACGGCAAAGCGGGGCAGGGGAACGGTCCGGTCAAGGCGTTCGGCTTGATGACCATTCGAGCAGTCACCGACGAGCCGCTTCGTGCGCAGCCTGACGGACAAATTTTCAACACCATAACCCACGGAAAAAGCACGATGGGCGCATATGGACCTGTGATTGCCGTCGAGGATCGCTGGGCGATTGTTGCCTACGTCCGTGTGCTGCAAAAAGTAGCCGAGGGAAAACTCGCAGCCGCTGCTGCCGAAACCAAACCTGCTGAAGCGAAGAAATGAGCGACCACCATCACATTCCACAGGCGGAAAAATTTGACGCCAAGAAGGGCGCTAAGCTCAAGGGCTTGTTCCTTGGTGCTGCGGGCGTTGGACTTGTCGGCGCGGGTGCGACATTCGCAATGAGCCCAACGCTTGGTGCTCACGCCTGGCTGTTTGCATTCTTCTATTTCTTCACCGTGCTGGTCGGTTGCTTCTTTTGGAACTGCCTGCATCACGCCACGGACTCCGAGTGGTCGGTCGTCGTGCGCCGCCAGATCGAAAACCTCGCCTCGCTGCTCAAATACATCGGTGTGTTTTTCATCCCGATCGCGCTATGCACCACGATTCTTTACGCGTGGTTCACAGCGGACCCGAAGACAGACATCCTTCTCGCGGGAACCAAGAGCACCTACCTGAACAAGCCGTTTTTCTGGGCGCGTGCGCTAGCGTTTTTCGGTCTGCTTTTCCTCCTGCCAAATATCCTGCGTAAACGCAGCATGGCGCAGGACAAGGACGGTGCCGCATCGCACACCTTTACGATGCGTAAAGCGGCGATTGCTGGAATTCCTACGCTCGCAATCTGCCTCACTTTCGCAGGCATTGACTGGTTGAAGGCGCTCAATCACCACTGGTATTCCACCATGTGGGGCGTGTATCTTTTCGCTGGCGCGGCGGGGGCCTCGATGGCGCTGATCATTCTGACCTGCAAATGGCTCCAGAGTCAGGGCTATCTGAAGCCAGTCACCGAGGAACACTATCATTTGATGGGCAAGTTCCTCTTCGCCTTCACGGTGTTCTGGGCCTACATCGGCTTCTCGCAGTATATGCTCATCACCTACGCGAACATTGATGAGGAGACGCTTTACTTCCGCGTTCGCAACACCGGCAGTTGGAACTATCTGAGTATGTTCCTTGTTTTTGGACGCTTCTTCTTCATGTTCGTCCCGCTCCTTTTCCAAGGTCTGAAAAAATCACGCGGGATCATCTTCTGCGCTTCATGGATTCTGTTCATGCAGTTCCTCGACCTTTTCATCATCATCATGCCCGAACTGAGTCCCGATGGATTCTCCTTCGCCGGTTTGATCGCCACGATATTCCCGTGGCTCGGCATCGCTGGCTGCCTCGGTCTGCTTTTCCTCAAACACCTCGGTCAAGGCTGCGTCTTCCCAACTAAGGATCCGCGTCTAGCCGAATCGCTTAAATTTACGAACTGATATGCGCCACAGTGTTACTACACCCGGAGGATTTTTCATCGGACTCGGCGGTATCGCCCTGTCTCTCGTCGTGGTCGGAGCTGTTTATTCTTTGGTGAAATCGCCAGAACACGGCGATGAGTTAAAGCCGCAGCAAATCTCGCTAGGTCTCGTGCCCGCGGCGGACGCAACCGGTGATGCACGCAACGCGAAGAATGAAGAAGTCAGCAACCTTCTCACGGCTGCAGGAGCGAAATACAACGGCGGAGCAAAGCCCGACATTAACAAGCTGGATGACCTTCGTGGAGTGGTGCGCTACCGCGAAGCACAGAAATCCATCGCTGACGCCGATAAGGTGCTTGGCGCTCCATCAAGCGTGAAAGCAGCCGACGGCAAGCCTCTTTCTGTGCTGGCTGCAGCTATGCAGGATGTCGAAAAGAGCATCGCAGTAAAGAAGCCTGCACCGAGCACTGTCAAAGTGGACATCGCACCACCCGCAGAGCCTACCATGCCGCCACCCATGCCGAATGTGCAAAGCGGCGGAACCAACAACGTGATTTTCAAAGCGCCCGCAGAGAAAAAACCTGAAACGCCAAAGAGCGCCGAGCCGGAAAAACCCTCTGCCGCCGCAGAACCCGCTAAATCCGCAGCGCTAAATGTAACCGCTCCTGCTTTTGCATCGAACACTTCTTCAATTGGTCTGAACCGCTGAAATGACCACGACACAACATACATTACTTGCCACTTCGCTCGGCACGGCAGCGTCCGTGCAGCAGCCCACGAAATCTGCTGCACCCGCGCCGCAGTCAGCGAAATCAGCCGCACCCCGGCAGGTCACACAGCGCGACATCGAAAACGTCGAGCGTGCGCTCATTGATCAATCCGCGCGCGGTCCCGTGCTTACATTCTTCACGACCGGCATCTTCTGGCTGCTCGTTTCCGTGGTGCTCGGCTTCATCGCCTCGAAAAAATTGCACGTTCCTGAGTATCACAGCACCCACAGCTGGATGACCTACGGTCGTATCTGGCCCGCCTACACAACCGCGCTCATCTACGGCTGGTGCTCGCTTGCCGGCATGGGAGTCGCAACGTGGCTCATCGGTCGTCTTACTCGGGTTGCGATTAAGGCACCGGGAATCCTGCAATGGGGCGCATGGTTCTGGAATGCCGGTGTCGCAGCGGGAGTGATTACCATCCTCAGCGGCTACAACTCCGGCCTCGAATACTTTGAAATGCATTCCGCCGCAAAGCTGTGCATGTTCATCGGCTTCCTGCTCATCGGAGTCTGGGGTCTGATTTTGTTCCGCTACAAACGCACGGCGGCTCCTTACATCTCGGTTTCCTATCTGGTCGCGGCATTCCTTTTGTTCCCGCTCTTCTTCGGAAGTGCGGCGGCACTCGACTCGACCAGCGCGATGACGGGTGTGATGAAAAACGTCGTCAACGCTTGGTATCAGGGCGGACTTTTTAATCTGTGGTTCGGCTGCATCGGTATCGCGGCGGCCTATTACTTCATCCCGAAAGTCATCAACCGCCCCGTTTATAGCTACAATCTGGCGAACATCGGTTTTTGGTCGTGGGTGTTTCTCGGTGGACTCACCGCGATGACCAAGCTGAGCGGCGGTCCGGTTCCTGCCTACTTGGTGACCATCAGCATCGCCGCAAGCATCCTGCTCATCATCCCGATCGTAACGCTTACGACGAACTTCATGCGCACGATGAAGGGTCACACGGAAAGCATGGCGTATTCGCCGACACTTCGTTTTGTTTTTGTCGGCACGATTTTCTTCAGCATCGCCGCTTCGCTCAACGTTCTCTCCGCGCTGCGCTCGGTGGATAGCTACACGCATTTTACACCGTGGGCGCACGGGCAGGTTCACGCGATGGTGCTTGGGTTCTTCAGCATGGTCATGTTTGGAGCCATCTACTACATCACTCCGCGCCTAGTGGGCTGTGAGTGGTTGTCGCGCACGTTCATTAAGTGGCACTTCCTCGGCACGGCTTACGGCGGTGGAACGATTATCGCGCTCTTCCTGCTCAGCGGCATCTTCATGGGCTTCACACTTAACGAGCCTGCTGCGGTAGAGGAGCCCTCGGGCACTGCTATATGGAATTTCTTCAACGTTCCGCAGAACGCTGGTTTTTGTAACGCGGTGAAAACCTACATCGGCTATTTCTTCTTCGGCATTGCGCAGTTTATCTTCGCAATTCACTTCCTTTTCATGCGCCTGCGCATCGGTCAGCCTGCTGGTGAGCCGACGCTCTTTGCAAACCCAGGGGAGGCTCACTAAATGGAAAAACAGAGCACACTTTTCACCGGAATCTTCGGCGCATTCATCATCTCATGTGGGGTGATGGTGCTCCTGCCCAGCAGCCAAATCGGCGCGTTGCAACCTCAGGTCACATGGGACGAGGGACAAAACTCACCGAGCGATGTTTATCCCGTGAAGCTAGAAAACGCACTCGGTCGTCGCCCCGGTCAGAGTGTGTATGCGGAAAACGGATGCTTTTACTGCCACACGCAGCAAGTGCGCGACCCGCAGTATGGGGCAGACATGGAGCGTGGGTGGGGCGTTCGCCGCACTGTGGCGCGCGATTACATTTTCCAAAGCGTGCCTCTTCTCGGCAGCACCCGTCTCGGTCCTGATCTGGCAAATTTTGGTTCCGGCACATGGCGCAACGAGCACCATGATGATAGACGCGCTCCAGCAAAGCGCGATGCGGCTTGGATTTACAAACACCTCTACTCACCAAAGAGCAACTTTCCAGATTCAAACTGCCCGCCCTATCCCTACTTATTTGAGCGTAAGGATGTCGGGGGGCAGCCTTCACCCGATGCTGTGGCAGTGGAAGGAAATCACCAGGTCGTGCCGACAGCAGATGCGCGCAATCTCGCCAAATATCTCCTCTCGCTCAACAGCAGCCACGAGTTGAAGGAATCGCCAACGGTTATCAAACCCAAGGAGGCAAAGAAATGAGCCAGCCGAACGAAGGACAAGATCGTCTCGATTATCAGGAGACAGCGGACATCACCGAAGTCCACGCCAGCATACTCCGCGAACACGCGGAGCCCGTCGCTAATTCCATGCCGATTCCGACATGGCTCGGCGTGCTTTGTGCAGGCGCGCTTTGTTGGGCGGGCGTTTACGTCGGCCTCTTTAATGGCGGATTCAGCTCCAAGATTTACAACGAATACGAGAGCAGCCCGGCGGCATTTTTCCCATTGCCCGGAGGTCAGCAAAAGGGCGGGGGAGAAGTGGCCGAAATGCCTCTGCTCGCTTTTGGCGAAAAAGTCTATGGCAACCGATGCGTAGCCTGCCATCAGGCAAGTGGTCTGGGTGGCAATGGTGTTCCGCCGCTTGTTGGCTCCGAGTGGGTGGATGGTTCCGAGTATGGTGAGAAGCGCATGGTTGCTCTCATTTTGAAAGGAATGCAGGGACCAGTTACCGTGAAGGGTGTGAGTTATAATGCACTCATGCCTAACTGGGACGGCCTTAAGGATCGAGAAATTGCGGGCGTGATTACCTACATCCGTCAGGCTTGGGGGAATAAAGGCACTGGCGAAATTACCGAGGCGCAGGTGAAGGCAGCGAAGAAAGAATTCATGTCACAGGCCGGTGCTTGGAAAGTGGAGCAGCTCAAAGCCATCCCGACCGATGCAAAGCTCGATGGTGGTGGTGCTGCGAAGGCTGACGCCCCGAAGGCCGCAGCGCCAGTAGCGGATGTTCCTAAAGCTGACGCTCCGAAGGCCGCAGAACCGACACCGGGCGCAGGTTCATTCGATCTCGCCGCATCCATCGCGGCGGGGAAGACCGTCTATATGCAAACCTGCTTGGCCTGTCATCAACCGACCGGCATGGGGATTCCCGGAGCGTTTCCACCGCTCGCTGCCACAGAGTTTGTGAACGTTGACCAGCGCCGCCTTGTCGCCATCACGCTTAAGGGCATCCAGGGTCCGCTCAAGGTGAATGGTGTTGCCTATGCGGCTGCCATGCCGAATCTGGAACTCACCTATCCACTCCTCAAGGACGACAAGAACGTGGCCGACGTGCTCAACTACGTGCGCAATAATTTCACCAACAAGAACGACGCACCGATCACTCCGGATCTCGTGGGCAAAGTCCGCAAGGAATTCGCCGAACGCGCCGCACAGTGGACGGAGCAGGAGCTTCTCAATTTTCCGCCAGCTAAATAACGATATCCATCACCAGCCATGAAACACATCGCAATTATCCTCGCCGCACTCACTGCCGCATCTTTTGCGGAAGACATCAAAGCGTCCGCAGACCGTGGTAAAATGGTCTATATGCAGACTTGCATGGCCTGCCATCAACTCACCGGGGCAGGCATACCGGGAGCATTTCCGCCATTGGCAAAAGTTGATTACACCATCGGCGACGCACGCCGCGTCGTGGCCATCACGCTCAAGGGCATAGTCGGCCCGCTTACCGTGGACGGAAAAACATACGTGACTGGGATGCCGCAGCCGGATCTCACTTTCCCAATCCTCAAGGAAGACAAGAATGTCGCCGACGTGCTCAACTATGTGCGCACCAGCTTTGGCAACGATGTGAAGGAAGCCATCACCCCTGAGTTTGTCGCCGAAGTGCGCAAAGAATTTGCAGATCGTAAAACCCAGTGGACGGAAGCCGAGCTAAAGGCATTTCCCGCAAAAGCCGCCGCCACTGAAGCAAAGTAACCTTTTAGTGCGCCAAAGACCGGCGCGAATTGATTAAGAATATACAAAACTTTATGGCCCACGCCGCAGACCACGAAAAAGACGCCCACGGCCACGACGACCACGCGCACCACGACCCCGGCTTCTGGAAGAAGTGGGTGTTCACGACCGATCACAAAATGATCGGCATCCAGTATGCCGTCACGGGACTTGCGTTCCTTCTTTTTGGTTTCGGTTTGATGATGGTCATGCGCTGGAGCATCGCCCACGGCGCGGCACCGCTGCCAACCGCACTCGGCGGAATGTTGCACGCCTTCTTTGGGGATGATGTCTTCAAGTGGACCGAAGTCGTGAAAGACGGCGTCGTGACAGCCAAGGGTTATGCGCTTACGCAGACAGGCTACAATGTCTTCGGCGCAATGCACGGCACCATCATGGTGTTCTTCGGCATCGTGCCCATTGCATTTGCGGGTTTCGGCAACTTCGTCATGCCGCTGCAAATCGGCGCGATTGATATGGCTTTCCCCCG
>CAMBOD010000006.1 GCA_945868985.1 Prosthecobacter debontii
CATTGGCGATTTTTAAACAGCAGCGGCGGGACACTAAAAAACAAACAACAACCCAAAGCATGAAACTACTCCGTAAAATAACGAACCTCGCACTTGCCACGGCTATGGTGTGGGGATTCGGAACCACAACAATGTCCGCCCAGGACGCCAAGCCGCCGGAAGCTCCGGCAGCAGCGGCAGCTCCAGCGGCTGAAAAGAAAGAAGAACCCAAAGTCGAAGAAAAGAAGGAGCCGACCGATTCGGAAAAAATCGCGGACATTCTGCAATACTTCAACAACCTCGCGCCAACCGGCGTGTTGAAAGATGTGCCCGGACCGGGTCACAACGGCTTCATGATGATCTGCGCCGCACTGGTGCTCTTCATGACGCTCCCCGGCCTCGCCCTTTTCTACGGCGGCCTCGTTCGTAAAAAGAACGTGCTCTCTGTTTGCGCGCAGTGCCTTGGCATCGCGGGCCTCGTCACCATCCTTTGGTGGGCGGTGGGTTACAGCCTAGTCTTCGGCACAAACTTTACCGGCGATGACAAAGGATTCCTCGGGAAAATCCTCGGCGGCACGGAGAATTTCTTCCTCAAGGACGTGGATGGAAAACCAAACACGACCTACACAGCCTGGCCATCGGAGAACGTGTTCTCAATGTATCAGCTCATGTTCGCCATCATCACTCCGGCACTCATCGTGGGCGCCATCGCTGAGCGCATGAAGTTCTCTGCAATCATCCTTTTCGTCACCATCTGGATGTTCGTGATTTATTTCCCAATGGCCCACATGGTCTGGGGCGGCACGGGCCTCATGAACGGCGTTTGGAACGCTGACGCATCCATCCCGGCGATTGATTTCGCGGGCGGCACGGTCGTTCACATGACTTCCGGTTGGAGCGCGCTCGTCCTTTGTATCCTGCTCGGCAAACGAGTCGGCTTCGGTAAGGAAAAGATGGCCCCGCACAGCATGGTGCTCTGCATGGTCGGCACGGGAATGCTCTGGGTCGGCTGGTATGGCTTCAACGCTGGCTCGGCGCTCGCCGCAGACGGCATCGCTGGCAGTGCTTTCATGACCACCACGCTCGCCGCAGCCACCGCTGGCTTCGTATGGGGCGTCATTGAGAAAATCCTCAAAGGTCACGCCTCCATTCTCGGCATATGCTCGGGTATTGTCTCCGGTCTCGTGGTCATCACGCCTGCTTGCGGTTTCGTGACTGCAAACGGCGCAATGCTCATCGGCGTCCTCGCCGCTGTGGTGCCTTACTTCTTCGTCATGGTCGTGAAATCCAAGCTCGGCTACGACGACGCGCTGGATACTTTTGGCGTCCACGCAGTCGGCGGAACGCTCGGTGCAATCCTCACGGGGCTGCTCGCCACCGTGGACTCCGGGAATACGAACCTCGTCGGTGCCGACTACGCACTCAAGAACGGCCTCGCCAAACTGGGTGCCGATGGTGCGGCAGTCCTCGATAGTGGGAAACTGCTCACCAGCCAACTCACCGCCGTCGCAATTACGCTGGTTCTCAGCATCGTGGGAACCATCGTCATCACATTCATCGTGAAGGCAATCGTCGGCCTGCGTCCGACTCCGGAGGAAGAAACCGCCGGTCTCGACATCACCGATCACCAAGAGGAGGGCTACATCCTCTAAGAATCATGTAGGGGGGAAACCCGGCCCGGGTGATGGGTAAAGGCACCCGGGTCGGACACCTCAAATCAGCGAACCAAAAACAACACGCCATGAAAAAAATCGAAGCAATCATCAAACCATTCAAACTTGAGGAAGTAAAAGACGCCCTTGCCGAAATCGGCATCGAAGGCATGACCGTCACCGAGGTCAAAGGATTCGGACGCCAAAAAGGCCACACCGAAATCTACCGCGGCTCGGAATACACCGTGGACTTCCTACCGAAGATCAAACTGGAAACCGTCGTTCCCGATCATCTCGTGGACCAGGCTACAGCAGCCATCGTCAAATCCGCCAAAACCGGCAAAATTGGCGACGGAAAAATCTTCGTCAGCACCGTCGATCAAGCCGTGCGCATCCGCACGGAAGAGACCGGCGAGAAAGCCGTATAAATCAGCAGGGCAAAACGCCCGTAAAGAATCCAGCGCCGACTCGGGGAGACCTGAGTCGGCGCGATTCTTTTCACGCCGCATGCTCGCACGGCTTGCGCCATAACCCCACTACGCTCAGTCTGCGCGCATGATTCCCGGTCCGGATCTCATTCTTGGTTGCCCGCACTGCGGCGCGCTTTCGCGGCTATTTACACTCGCGAGCAGCGAGGCTGAAGGTGCGATTTCGTGGACGGATGGCTACCAGCAATTCCCTCACGCGCCCCGCCAGCCGAACGTCGTGCGATGCCATGCTTGCTCGCAGCTTCACTGGGTTGCGGAGTGCAAGGAAATCGGGATGATTGACCCCGTCGGCATGGAACCGGAAGGAGGAGTGCCGCGTTTTGCGCTGTTTGAAAAACCCGAGCAAGCGGAGCCTGGCGCACCGCCGCCAGATGGATGGGTAAACGCTCCGCACATGCAATCGCTCGACGAAGCCGGCTATTTCGCCGCGCTCAGTGGAGGGCTCGCGAAGACGCCTGAACAAGAAGTCGAACTGCGCGTCCATGCGTGGTGGCGTGGCAATGATCGCTTTCGCAAACTCGAAAGCAGCGGGCGCTATCCGACCTCAAACGAGGCGATTGAAAATCTAGAACGCCTCATCGTGATGATGGAGGGAGGCGACCATGAGTTTGTGCTCTTCCGCGCCGAAGCGTTGCGTCAGCTCGGGCGTTTCGAGGAAGCAGAGGAGGCGCTTTACGGTCTATGCAGCGACTATGCGCTTGCGCGTGAAAAGGCCAACGAACTCATCAACGCAAAGTCGCGCGATCTCGAAGTGCTCTTCGCGTAGCGACTACAGATCGTGCACGAGTTCCAGTGCGATCTTATCTGCGGCGTTGGTCAGTGCCTCTTCGTAAACTTTCGAGTCTTCAAATTCCGCCAGCGTATGAATCAGTCCCGCAGTCGCGGTGAGGTCGCGGTTGCTGATGGTCTTTCCATTTTTTCCGACGAGCGAAACATCCGCCGTGAGTTGCGCCGCGTAATTGTTCGCACTCACTTCGAGCAAACCGTGACGGATGCTGTTGAAAACAATCTGCCCGTCGTCCCCGTTGCCCTTCGCTGGTTGAAAGCGTCCGCTCTCGGAAAGTTCACGCGTGATGGAGGTGCGGAGCTGGCCCTCGACCCAGCCGTTGCGCTCTTTTGCCATGCTGCTGAAAGAATTCGCCTTGTCCGGTGACAGGACGATGGTCGGCCTGCGTGGTGTGGTATTAACGCTCACGACTTTCACGCTGGATGAGAAGCGGTCGCGCGAGCAACCGGTGAACGTAATGGCGGCGAACAGGAAGAGCAGAGCGATATTTTTCATGGTTACGGAAAATCCACCCGTGGAATAAGCAGCCTTCGCACCATTGGCGAGTGCGAAAACTCTCGCCGCTCTGCGCATTGCAGTTAGCGTGGCGCGATGAATTCTGACGGCTATCTGGCGCTCACTCGCGATGTGCAGGCGATTAAAATCCCCGAGGGTCTCGTGACCACGCTGCCCGCGCAGTCGCTCGTGCAAATCATGCAGGAACTCGGCGGCTCATTCACCGTCGTCGCGCCGGATCGCGGTGGAATCTTTCGCATTCAGGGCGCCGACGCAGATGCGCTCGGTCGCGAAGTCGCAGCGCCAGCCGCTGCCGAAGGGCCGTTTGAGATCGAGAAAGTATGGGCTCAACTTCGCGAATGCTATGACCCGGAGATTCCGGTGAACATCGTGGACCTCGGCCTCATTTACGATGTCGCCGTGAGCGAAGACCCAAGCGGAAAAGGCCAGCGCATCGCTGTGAAAATGACGCTCACCGCCCCCGGTTGCGGCATGGGCCCCACGCTCGCCGGCGACGCCGAGCAGCGCATCCTCACCGTCCCCGGAGTCGCCAGCGCCAGCGTCGAACTCACTTGGGATCCGCAGTGGAATCCCTCCATGATTTCCGCAGAGGGAAAGATAAAGCTGGGGATCGAATAAATCGTATCAAGCGCTCCGCACGGTTCAGTTCTGCGACAGGAATGTCATCGCCCCTTGCTCTCTATTCAACGAGTTGGGTTTACTGGTGGCGCGTCGGGTGCGCCGGGAGGTGTTGGAGAAGCGGGTGTCGGCGTCGGTGGAACTGGTGGTGTTGGCGGGACTGCCGCGGGTGGTGGGGTGGGCGGCACGGATGGCTGCGTGATGTCCTGCCAGGTGAAAAGTTCGCCACCGATTCCGCCGACTTCATTCAGCAGCGCTTCGCAGCGGGTGCGCCATTGCGCGAGGTTGGGGGGCGCGAGTTTTTCAGCGGTGCCGGGGAAGATGAGATAGGTCGCCTTGAGATCGTTGATCGGGCGGTTGCCTCCATTGGCTCTGGCGTTGATTTGTTTGCAGATGCGCAGTGAAGCTTCGCCCATTTTTGCCTGCGGGCCTTTGTCGCCTACGACTGCCGGATACAGTGTCCCGTCCATAATCACCACGCAGTAGTCGCCGATGGTCGGCGTGTAGCCGTCGCGGTTTTTTCTAAACATTGCCGTCGGCAGCACGATGAACGGATCTGCCACTCCCACGAGATAGCTAAACATCTGCATGTCCTTAATCTCCGAGCGCAGTCGCGCGATGTCGGCTTTCAGTTTGGGTGATTCTGCTGCGTTCTTGGGATCTTTTAGCTTTGCTTCGTTTTCGGCGATGCGTTTTTCCCACACGGTCACGCAGGGATTCGGCACGGGGGTTTTCTTTTCCCAGTGGTAGTTGGTGAAAGGCTGGAATGTCCGCGAGCTTCCGTCGGCGGGCAGGATGCGGTCGCCGTCGGAGCCGTCCGTGTCCACGTCCATGTCCGCTTGAATGAGCAGGGCTTTGCGCTTTGTGACCGGATGCTGGAGGTCGAGCATCGTCTCGCAGTCGTAGAAATTGTGCCGTGAGAGAAGCTGGTCGAGCCTGTTCAAATTCGACCGCAACGAGGTGATTTTATTGCGATATAATTCTTCAAACTCGGGAGATACCTTCGCAGTCGGCAGCATCTCCGCGAGTCCGGGCAGCACGGCTCCGAGTTTGTCGTTCAGCTTTTGCAACTCATCGAGTTGTTGATGCGCCTTGGGCACTTTCACCTTCACGTTCACTTCGACGGTGTAGGAATCGTTCGTGTTTCTTTCAGCCGTCGCTGTCGTGCCGATGCTTGTTTCGAGATTCGCCTTAAAATGAATGCCGTTGAAAATATTCCCCGTCATCAAGCTCTTCATCGGAACATACGGCGTCGGAGTCGGCGTTGGCGTGGGCACCGGAGTCGGAGTCGGCTTTGGTGTCGGTGCGGGCGTTGGCGTGGGAGCCGGAGTCGGAGTAGCGGGGGCGGGCGTGGGTTTGCGGTCACATGCGGTGAGCGCAAAAATACATGCACAGAGAATGGCGAAATGATACGGCATGGAGGCGGGAGAATGCAGGATGCGTGCTCCGCGATGCAAGCGCGGCGGTTTTATGCCGGCTCGACCCACTTGCCGTGCTCTTTGATCAAATCCACCAGGCGTGCGACAGCCTCGGCTTGCGGGATGTTGAACTTCACCGGCTTCTTTCCGACGTAGAGATTGATCTTCGCGGGTGCGCCGCCGACGTAGCCGAAATCCGCGTCTGCCATTTCGCCGGGGCCATTCACGATGCAGCCCATGATGGCGATTTTCACGCCCTTGAGATGCGAGGTGGCGGCTTTGATGAGCGCGGTCGTTTCCTGCAAATTAAACAGGGTGCGTCCGCAGCTCGGGCACGCGACGTAGTCGGTCTTGAAGATGCGCGCTCCGGCTGCTTGCAGCAGATTGAAAGAAACGCGCAGGAGCTGGCCGGGGCCGTCCCAGCGGGTGAGCAGCACGGCGTCGCCGATGCCGTCGCAGATGAGGCTGCCTAGCGTGGCGGAAGTTTCGAGGAGGTAGTCCACGAAGTCCGGCTGCGGGTTGCGTGTCTCGGGTGGGCAGAGGTCTTCGGTGAGGAGAATGGGATGACGTTCATCGAGTTTCGCAGCGAGCGTGCGGAAGGCGACGGTCGGGTGTGTGAGTCGCGAAAGCGGGCGGACGGTGACGAGCTTTGGCTCGGGCGAGGCGTTGAGCGCGGCGATGGCTGCGTCGTCCTCGGGGTCCACTTCGACGATGCCCGAGGCATTGCGTGTGCGGTCGAGCACGCCGTCGGGTTTGTAGTCGCCGAGTTGATCGATCTTGTGCGCGAGCACGGCATAAATTTCCGGCGTGGTGAGAACTTTCATCACGTGCTCACCGCCGATCTCCGTGCCTGCGATGGTCACGGGCAGCGTTTCGCGACGGCGGTAAGTGAAAGGATCGTGCTTTGGTGTTGGTTCGATTTTCGGCGAAGTCGGCGCGATGCCCGATGCACAGGCGACGAGTTTTTTGGCGACGGGAATTTCGTGAACGCTGTCCTCGGTGAGCGAAACGCGAATCGTATCGCCGATGCCATCTAGCAACAGCGAGCCGATGCCGATGGCGCTCTTGATGCGCGCATCCTCGCCATCGCCAGCCTCAGTCACACCGAGGTGAATCGGATAATTCCAGTCCGCTCCCTCCTGCGCCAGTCGCGCCACAAGCAGCCGATACGCTTCGATCATCACCTTCGGGTTGCTCGATTTCATCGAAAAGACGAATTCGTGATAGTCGAATTCGCGGGCGATGCGGGCGAACTCCAGCGCGCTCTCTACCATGCCGAGCGGCGTGTCGCCGTAGCGGTTCATGATGCGATCCGAAAGCGAGCCGTGATTTGTGCCGATGCGCATCGCGCGTCCGTGCTCCTTGCAAAATTTCGCCAGCGGCGCGAAGCGTTCGCGAATGCGGCCCAGCTCGGCTTCGTATTCGGAGTCGGTGTATTCCTTAACCGCAAATTTTTTCGAGTCGGCGTAGTTGCCGGGGTTGATGCGGACTTTCTCGACCCACTTCGCGGCCTCCATCGCGGCTTCGGGTTTGAAATGAATGTCGGCGACGATGGGAACGTTGCAGCCGCGCTCGCGGAGTCCGGCGACGATGTGCTGGAGATTCGCGGCGTCTTTGACGGTGGGTGCGGTGATGCGGACGATCTCACAGCCGACGGCGACGAGGTCGAGTGTCTGCTGGATGGACGCGGCGGTGTCCATCGTGTCGCACGTGATCATGCTCTGCACGCGCACGGGATTTTCGCCGCCGATGGCGACTCCTCCAGCGCGGACGACCCGCGATTTCCGCCGCCGGTAGCTGTAGGGCGAAGGGCAGTATTCCATCGCGCTACTTGGCCGGGGCCTCGGGCTGGGCTTTGTCGGCGTATGGGAATTTGTCCGACTTTCGTCCGCCGAAAACGTCCTGCAAATCGAAGAAAGTCACGTAAAGCATGAAGCCGAGAATGAGCATCGTTCCGGCGGTGACGAACCATTGCACGGGCTTGCTGTTTGCAAGTTCATCAGCGGCTTCGGGCCTGCCTTTCAGCGCGGCGATGGTGGCAAAGGTAATGTGGCTGCCGTCGAGCGGAGGAATCGGCAGCAGGTTCATCAAAGCGAGGTTCACGTTGAGAATGACGGAGAACCAGAGCGCGAGCTTCCAGCCATCTGTCTGTTCAAACAAAAGATAATACACGCGCATCATCATCACCGGTCCGCCGAGATGCTGGATGCTGATGTCGCTCTTGCTGCTCGTGACTGCGCCGAACGTGTTAAAAATAGCGGTCGCGCTCGCACGGATTTGCTCCACAGGCCCCGGATGTCGTGTGTCGCCTTTTCCGTAAGGATCGTAGGTGATTCCGAATTTATCATCGAATGCGATCCCGATGCGGGGGCGTGTTCCGCCTTCCTCCAGCTTCGCCTCGGCAGGAGTCACCGTGATTTCCGGCAGTGCATTTCCATCACGCTCCACGACAAATTTCATCGGCTCCTTTTTTTGTCCCTGCACGTATTTCAAAAGAGCCGTCGAAGATTTGAGCGGCTTGCCGTCTATGCTCAGCACGACGTCATGTTTTTTGAGGCCCACACGCTCTGCCGGGCTGTCAGGCTCGATGTGGCCGATGATCGGAAGGTTTGGGCGGAAAGGGACTTTGAGAATCTTGGCGTAGTTCTTCGTGCCGCGCTCGACTGTCAGTTCCAACTCATCGGATGGATTTTCTGCGAGAAAGTCGGAGATGCCGGTTGGTGTGACCAGTTCAGTGCCGTTCACATGCGTGATAAAATCGCGAGGTAAAAGACCTGCAGTCGCCGCAGGGCTGTTCGGATCCACTTTGCTGACGAACGGCGTTGTTGCAGGTGCGATTCCGAGTTCGCGAGTTTTCCGCCGCGTTAAAATAGTCTTCTCCGGGCGGGTTGGTGAGGTGTCCAGTTTCAGTTCTTTTCCGTCACGGATCACCACTACTGGAACCGTGTCGCCCTCGCTGCGGACGACGCGCCACATGATCGCGTCATTCCCCTGACCAATCCAACGTTTCACCGGGATGCCATCAATCGAGACAATTTTGTCTCCCGCTTTCATACCCGCCTTTTCCGCAGGCGAATCCTTAGCCACAAAACCGACTACAGTTGTGCTCGCTTCTTCGCGCATCGGGTAGCCGATTTGCCAGACGATGACTGCGAAAATGCACGCCAGCAAAAAAGAGAACAGCGGCCCGGCTGCGGCGACGATGATTTTGTCCTTCGGCTTTGCGACGGGAATCGTCCCTGCTGGATATTCCGTTGAGCCTTCGATGTCGCCATTCGCGAGCTGCGGCAGCTTCACGTAGCCGCCAAACGGAATCGAGTTCAGCGAAAACCAGACGCCGCCAATTTTTTTCCGCCAGATGGGTTTTCCAAACCAAATTGCGAATTCCTCGACGATGAGTCCGCGCCATTTTGCGGCGAGGAAGTGACCGAGTTCGTGGAAGAAGATGACGAAGTTAAACAACAGCACCACTTCGAGGAAGATGCCGATAAATTTGAGGACGCTGAAAAACATGTGGATGGTTATTTAGGCAGGTGTGGACAGAGTTTCACGCGGTTTGTTCATTAGTTCGCTCGCGCAGGTGCGTGCCCACTGGTCGGCGGAGAGGATTTCTTCGAGCGTGGCGTGCGCGATGACGGCGTGTGCTTTCATCACGCGCTCTACGGTTTGCCAGATGGCTGGAAAGGAGCAGCGGCGTTCGAGGAAGGAGGCGACGGCGATTTCGTTGGCGGCGTTTAGGACGGCGGGGAGTGTGCCGCCGGTTTCGCCAGCCCAGCGGGCGAGATCGAGAGCGGGGAAGTCTGCGCAGCGCGGCGGCTCGAAGGTGAGTGCGCCGAGTGCGGCGAAATCAAGCGGCGGCAGGCGGTTCGGCAGGCGCTCGGGCCACGTGACGGCGTATTGGATGGGGAAGCACATGTCGGTCGCGCTGAGTTGGGCGAGGATGGAGTTGTCCACAAACTCAACCATCGAATGGACGATGCTCTGCGGATGAACGACGACGTCCACGCGCGCCATTTCCACATCGAAAAGCCAGCGCGCCTCGATCATCTCCAGCCCTTTATTAAAGAGCGTCGCGGAGTCTACGGTGATTTTCGCGCCCATGTTCCAAGTGGGATGTTTCAGCGCCTGCTCGGGCGTCACGCTCGCCAGTTCGGCGGCGGGTTTTAGGCGAAACGGGCCGCCGCTCGCGGTGAGGATGATGCGGCGCACTTGATCGCTATTGCGGCCTTCGAGGCATTGGAAAATGGCGTTGTGCTCGCTGTCCACGGGCAGGACTTTCACTCCGCGTTTGCGGGCCGCCGTCATGATGGTCTCACCAGCCATGACGAGGATTTCTTTGCTCGCAACGGCGATGTCTTTCCCCGCCTCGATGGCTGCGAGCGCAGGGCGCAGTCCGGCGGTTCCGACGATGGAGATGAGGACGAGATCGGCTTCGGGGAGCGTGGCGAGTTCGATGAGACCAGCCTCGCCAAAATAGAGCGGACAGGGGAACGACGGATGAGGAATTTCTGCCGACGAAGAATCTCCGAGCGCGGCGGCCTTTGGGGAAAATTCGCGCACTTGTTCGGCGAGACGGACAGCATTTTTTCCGGCTGCGAGGCCGACGATTTCCATGCGCTCGGGGATGTCGCGCGCGACTTTCAGCGCGCTTTCACCGATGCTGCCCGTGCTTCCGAGGATGACGACGCGGCGCTTGCTCATCTCACTATGAAACGCATGTAGAAATACATCATGGGGGCCGTGAAAAGGATGCTATCAATGAGGTCGAGCGCGCCGCCGATTCCGGGGAGGAAGCGTCCGCTGTCTTTCACGCCGCAGCTTCGTTTGATGAGCGATTCAGCAAGATCGCCGATGACTGCCGCTAGACCGAGCACGAGGCCCAGCACGATGGCGTGGGTGTAGCTGATGAGCGCAAGTTTTTGTGGCATCAGCGCGACAAGCCCGCAGCCGCCGCCGACGCTGAATGCGAGTGCACCAAAGAAACCCTCCCACGTTTTCTTCGGTGAAATGTGCGGGACGAGCTGATGTTTGCCGATGAGCGAGCCGGTGAGATAAGCGCCCATGTCGCTGAATTTCGTGACGAGCACGAGGAAGAGCACATACCAATGGCCGGTGACATGGCCGTCCGCCGCCGGTGTGAGATAGACAATTTTAGCGACGTAGCTGAATGGCCACGGCACATAAAAGAGGCCGAACAGCGTGAAGGCCATCGTCTCCAGCGGGACGAGGTCGGGGCGTTTGAGAAACATCTGCCGCCCGAAAACGACGAGGAGGAAAAGGAGCAGCGTGCCGACTTCAAAATTGTAGAGCCCCTCGGGTTTTTGCTTTGCCCAGGCGAGCCAGTAGAATGAGCCGCCGAGCATGAGCGCCCCGCAAAACATGCCGAACATTTTGAAAGCCGGGCGCTTTCCCGCATCGAGCATGCAGTAATATTCCCAAAGTCCGACCAGCCCCAGCCCCGCGATGAGCAGGACAAAGCCGGGCTCCCAGCCGGTAAAAATTGTCCAAAGCAACGCAGTCCACAGCACGGCTGTGCTGCTGAAACGGCGAATGAAAGTGCGTTGTGCGTCGGTCATCGGGTCGCGGAACGTGGCTGTGCGCACGTCAGGTGTCGAGCGTGGAGACAGGGCACTTATTCTCGATTGCCTTGCGCATTGAGTCACGGCTAGCCTCCGCGCCTTGTTCATGAAATATACCGCCCTCGCCCTCGCTACTTTCGGCCTCGTCGGTGCCGCGTTCGCGCAGCAACCAGCAGGGGAGGATGATCTTTTTGGGAAGTTTTCGGACATCCCGATTGATATCGCAGCTGAGCGCATGGGCGCCTCCGGGCAACTCTCGACGGCGTCGGGTAATGTCCAAATCACCTACGGTGCGACGACGATCTACTGCGACGAGGCGCAATACGACCCGAACTCGCGCGATGTAATCGCGACGGGGAACGTGCGCATTTACCGCGAGGGACAACTCGTGACGGCGGAGCGTGCAGTCTATAATTTGGAGTCCAAAGATATCATCGCCGCTTCATCGCGTGGCGAGTCGCTGCCTTTCAAATTTTCCAGCACGAGCTTTCAAAACATCCCCGGTGGAACCGGTTATCTGGTCAAAGAAGGCGTCTTCACGACGAGCGATTCCGCGAATCCAGACTGGTCAGTCAGAGCGAGGCGCGCGCGCATTTATCCGAAAGACCACGTCGTTTTTCAGGACATGAAACTCTACATTGGCAACACGCCGGTGTTTTGGTTCCCCTATCTCTACCAATCGCTGAACAAAGCGAACGCATTCACGATCACGCCGGGATACAGTTCGACGTGGGGTGCCTATGCGCTCACCAATTATACCTTCCCAATTTCGGATACGATGGGCGGCACCATCCGATTGGATATGCGCAGCACGCGAGGCGCAGCGCTCGGCTTCGAGACGGAATGGGAGGACGGTGAAAAAAAACAGAACTGGGGCCGCTTCAGGAGCTACGTTCTGGATGACTCGAACCCTGACGAAAACAACACAGCGCTTGCACGTGAGTCTGTAGAATCCAGTCGCTACCGCGTGAGTTTACAGGCTCGGCAGTATTTTACTGATGACATTTACGCGACCGTGGACATCAACAAACTGAGCGATGAGCGGCTTTTGCAGGATTTCTATGAGGGGGAGTTCCGGGAAAACCCAAATCCTGACAATGCACTTTCGCTCACCAAGCTGGGTGACGACTACGAGCTGACATTTTTGGTTCGCAGCCAGTTGAATGAGTTTCTCGACGGCACCGAGCGGCTGCCCGAACTGGCATTGGACATCACACGCCAGCCGCTTTTTGGCTCGAAGATATTTTACCAAGGCGAGACCAGTGTCGGGCGCTACAACCGTAACTTTGCAGACAGTTCCATCGCGCAAGATTACGACGCCACGCGCTTCGACACGTTCCATCAGTTACTGCTTCCGCATACTTTTGGTGGCTGGCTGAGCGTGGTTCCGCGCATTGGTGTTCGCGGCACTTGGTATTCGGAAAGCGGTGTCATCACTCCCTTCGAGGACAATGTGACTGTAACGCTCGCCGACGGCACGACACAGACCGTCAAGCGCGTGACGGAACGGCTCGTGAAAGAAGGCTCTGTTTTCCGCCCTGTGGCGAATGCCGGTCTGGAGATGTCGTTCAAAGCATCGCGCGCTTATGAGGATGTGCAGAATCGCACGCTTGGTCTCGATGGTCTTCGCCACGTCGTGCAGCCTTATATGGATTTGAGCTTTGTGCGCGCCGGCGAAGATAGCCGGGACATCCTGAAGTTTGACCGCCTCCAACGTTCGACCCAACCGCCACCGATTGAATTCCCCTCATTTAACTCAATAGACTCGATTCAAGACTGGAACATCCTCCGCCTCGGAATGCGCAATCGCCTCCAGACCCGGCGCGACAACAACACCATCAACTGGCTCGAAATGGACACGTTTTTCGATGTCCGTTTTGACCGTCCTGAATTTGGCGGCCTCGAACCTGATCTCGGCACCTTCAGCAACATCGTGAACCGCCTGCGCTGGGCACCGCTCACATGGGTGAATTTTACTTTGGACAGCCAGTTTCCTCTGCTCGACGAGGGATTCACGGAGGTGAATTCGCGTGCGAACTTTTTTGTGAACGACAAAGTTCAGTTCAATGTCGGGCACCGCTACCTTGATGGAAATGTGCTCTTCCGCGACAGTTCATTGTTGGACGTCGGTGGCTATTTTCGTCTGAACGACAACTGGGGTTTTAGCTTCCGCGAAACTTACGAATTCAACGATGGAGTGCTCCAAAACCAGCGCTATGAATTACACCGCGATCTATCGAGCTGGGTTGCAAGCCTCGGTGTCCTCGCCCGCAACAACAGCGCAGGCGGTAAAAATGTGAACGACTACGGTGTCGTGCTCACTTTCACGCTCAAGGATCTTCCTGACGTGAAACTGCCCATTAGCATTGACCCGAGCAGCACAGGCAGCGGCAGCAAGAATCGTTAGTTCAACAGAGCAGCTGTGCGGGCTGTTGCTCCCTGATGGGTTGTGAGTGTGGCTTTTGCGCGCTCGCCCATCGCTGTTCGTTGATTTGAATCTGAAAGCAGTGTGCGCATGGCACCGGCTAGCGCTTTCGTTTCGCTCACCCGAATGGCTGCTTTGTTTTCAAGTAGTTGTGCGGTGAGTTCACGGAAATTTTCCATGTGCGGGCCGACGACCACTGGCAGACCGAGCGCGGCGGGCTCGCCGATATTTTGTCCACCTACTTCTGCGATACCGGGTAGGCTTTTACCTACGAAAACAACTGTAGCTAAGCGATACCAGTCGCGCAGTTCGCCGGTGGTATCCACGAGCAGGATATCGGCTTCACCGGTGAATGACTGACTGCGGCGTGCGACACGGAGCGGTGCGAGCGAGCGGGCGATTTCATCAGCGCGCTCGACGTGTCGAGGGACGATGATGAGACGCAAATCGGGCCACTCACTGCGCAGTTCGCCAAGCACGGAGACGAGTGCCTTTTCCTCCGGATCCCAGGTGCTGCCAGCCACAATGATTTCACTGCGGAAACCCATCGGCGCGATAAGTGCCCGAAATTCCTCCTCGCGCGACGGAGCATCACTGCCAGCGTTGTCGAATTTGATGTTGCCGGTCTGCTTCATTCTATCCGCAGGCACGCCGATGCTCGCGAAGCGTTCCGCGTCCCCGTTCGTTGGAATGCAGATGAGAACAAAGAGCCGCCACACTGGCTCGGCGAGCCATCGGAATTTCTGCCAGCGCCGTTCGCTGCGCGGGGAAAGTCGCGCGTTTGCAAGCACGGTGCGCACGCCGTTCGCACGTGCTAGCGAGAGAAGATTCGGCCAGATTCCACCTTCGATGAGCACAAGCGTTTTTGGCCGTATAACATTCAGTGCCGCGCGGGCTGCGAAGCGAAAATCGAGCGGGTTGTAGATTGGAATGAGCCATTCGGCTTTCTCGCGCAGCAGCAATTCGTAGCCTGTGCTTGTCGTGACACTGATGACGATCCGCGCCGAGGGATTCTGCTGCCGCAACGCACGCGCGAGCTTTAGGGCGACAATCGTTTCGCCAACGCTGATCGAGCACAGCCACACGGGCGCGGATCCATCCGCGAGCCGGGCTCGCAATTCTGGATCATAGCGTCCAAAGCGTTGCGCGATACCGAGGTGGTAGCCATCCGGCTTTGATTGGGAACTACGCCCGCGCTCGCGCCGTCGCAGTCGCGACACGTAAAATGGCGCGGCAAGCAGAAAAGCCAGCGGGTAAAGCAAGCGGTAGAGGAGCAGGGCCATCACGAAGCAAATCCGTATTGAGGAAGTTGCGCGCAAAGTCCACTTGCGAATTATTGCACGTCCATTACGGCAGCGCCGCCACGGTGAGCGAAACTGACGCGGAGCGTCCTGCATCATCCAGCGCCTGAATCGTCCAATTACCAACTTCCGGCTGCCACATGAGCGGTTGCTGTGGAGTGCTTGCACCGAGGTATCGAGAACCGGCGAACCAGTGCAGACGCGTCACACCGGGTGCCGTCTCAGCTTCCAAAGCGATGGAATTTTTCGCCACTACACCCGGACGCAGCACGTAGGTGATTGCGTGTTGCGGCGAAACGATGCGCGGTGCAGGGCCGGATGCTACGCCCGTGTCGTCAGGTGCGGCGGAGCGCGGAAGCCCTGCGCGGCGGAATTGCTCCAGCCGGTGCGGGGGCCAAAATTCACGCACGGCGCGGCTGCCGTTTGCGAGCGTGACTTCGCGATGCACGGAGCAGGTCGCGATGGGCGACACGCCCGCGATGAACTTTCCAGTCGTGCAATGCGAGCAGTGCGGCCCGGCAAGTTCGCCGGTGATTGCGCACAGTTTCACATCCACGATTTCCGACGGGCGCGGTGCAGTTTTCGCACGCAGTCCGAGTCGCGTGACTGTTTGGAAGAGCAATGGTGCAGCGGTGTCGCGCGCGAAAAGCCCCGGCATCGGTTTGCCGTCGAAATTTCCCACCCACACGCAAAGCACCCAATCGCCCATTACACCGCACGCCCACGCATCGCGATAGCCATGCGAAGTGCCCGTCTTCCAAGCCAGCCCCGCTGGGCCTTCGCTCCCGCGCAACGCATCGAGCGTGATCCAGCAGGCAGGGCGGGAGAGACTTTCAGCCAGCCCATCAGCCAGCCCCGCATAAAGCATCGCCACTTCCTCCAGCGAAACCTCCGCGCCGCCGAGCGCGAGCGACAGTCCGTATTCACCGCGTGGCTTCGTGAGTTGCACGCCCGCGTTGCGCAAGAAACTATCCAGTCCACCGCCCGGCAGACGCGCGAGCAATTCCACTGCCGGAACATTCCGGCTCCTGCGTAGTGCCTCCGCGGCCGGGATGGGACCGAGAAAACCACGGTCGGAATTTTCCGGATTGTAGCCCGCAAAACGCCTGGGCGCATCGTCGAGAAGCGTGTGCGGCTGAATCAGCCCCGCATCAAACGCCAGACCGTAGATGAACGGTTTCAGCGCCGATCCCGGCGAGCGCCGCGCAGTCACTCCATCCACCTGTCCCTGGATCGCGTAATTCAAAAATCCTGCCGACCCCACGTAAGCGCGCACCTCCCGCGTTGGCGCATGAACGAGAATCGCCGCAGCGTTGCGAATCCCCTCAGCGTGCCAGCGCGAAATGAAATCCGCGATGCTGCGTTCGACCGTCTGTTGCCGGCGGAGATCGAGCGTCGTGCGGTGTGAAGTTTGCAAATCACCGCCCTGCGAAATCACGCGCCGTGCGTAGTGCGGGGCAAATCG
>CAMBOD010000007.1 GCA_945868985.1 Prosthecobacter debontii
ACGAGCGACCCCACCGGCGCGGAACCGTCGGAAGACGCGCTCACCGTCGAAAACATGGCCAGCACCGTCTATCGCTGCCTCGGCATCAACCCCGACAAACGCCTCATGGCCCCCGGCAGCCGCCCCATAGACATCGTGCGCGGCGGCGAAGTCGTAAAAGAACTCCTCGCGTAAATACTGGACCGCTCGTTTCGCGGGGGCGAATGGAGGCTCGTCAGATCCGAGATGCCTAGTGCGTCTTCAGAAATACACTGATTGCGTTTTTCGGGAGATAGGCTTTCTCTTTAACCATGAAGACGCTTTTTAGCATTCTCGCATTTGCTGTCACTTTCACCGCGCAACTCCGCGCAGACGAGGCCAAGCCGGAAAAAAAACCGAAACTCGCTGTAAAAGAGGTAACGGTGGACGAGGCCGAAAAACTGATCGCAAGCAATCCGGGCCTGATTGTGCTGGATGTGCGAATCCCGGAGGAATTCGAGCACGAGCACATCAAAGGGGCCGTGAACGTGAATGTGTTCGATGCGGAATTTGACAAACTGATCGCCGACATCGATCAATCGAAACCCGTGTTGCTCCATTGTGCTTCCGGTCGGCGGAGCACCAAGGCTATCGCGCAAATGACCGGGAAGGTGAAATTCCCGCAGATTTACCACCTGACCGAGGGCTTCAATGCATGGAAGGATGCAAAAAAGCCGTTTGAAGGAAAGCCTCTTCCCAAGGAGTTCAAAAGTTCTCCTCAGAAATAGCCTTTTCCGATCAGCGCGTGAGGACGCAGTCCGTGATACGCGGATGTGAGCAGTTCCTTATGAGAGACGGCAGTGCTAATCCCTCCCGCGTCGTGGCTCGTGGTCGTGCTCGCTGTCTCTGCGCTCGGCGTATTTTCGCGCTTTCTTTTGCTGCTGGCGGCGGATGTGGCGGTCGGCGGTCATCTGTCGCTTCTTGCGATTGAGCCGGAGTTTTTCGATCTCCTCTTCCAGCTTCAGGAAGCCCTCGAAACGCGCTGTGCTCAGCTTTCCCTCTGCCATCGCAGCGCGAATTGCGCAGCCTTTGTCCGTGCCGTGTTTGCAATCGTGGAATTTGCACTGCGCGGCCAGTTCTTCGATGTCGGCGAAACGCTCGCGCAGCGTCGTCTCGTCCGTCCACATGTGGATTTCGCGGATGCCCGGATTATCAATGAGGATGCCGCCGCCCGGCAGGATGATCAGTTCGCGCGCAGTCGTGCTGTGGCGGCCTTTGCCAGTCGTCTCGTTCACCTCGTCGGTCCACTGGTATTCTTCGCCGAGCAGATGATTCATCACCGACGACTTCCCTACACCGCTGGAGCCGACGAGCGTCATCGAAACGCCGCGCTTCAAGTATTGCCGCAGCGCCTTGAGGCTCGTTCCCTTTTGCGTGCTGGTGATGTGAACATCCGCATCCGGGCTCAGCGCGCGGATCGCATCCGCCGCCTCGCGGTTTTTTTCATCGGGGAAAAGATCGGCCTTGTTCACCAGCACCACAGCCTTCGCACGACTCTTCCCGATGATTGCAAAGTAGCGCTCCATCCGCCGCAGGCTGTAGTCCGGCCCCGCATCCGTCACCACGACGACCGCGCCGACATTCGCCGCGATGACCTGCTCCTCCGTGCTCCGGCCCGACATTTTTCGCGAAAGACAAGTCTGCCGCGACAGCCGTGCGCGAATCATCGTCTCGCCATCTTCGCCGCCGAGCTCCAGCGCCACCCAGTCGCCCACGGCGGGCAGTTCGGCATCAGTCTCCGCGTCGTGGTAAACCTTCCCGCTCATCGTTACCTCCAGTTCCTCGCCATCGCCGAGCAGCGCGCCGTAGGTGATCTTGTTGTCGCGGATCAGCCGCGCCGGCTTCCACCCTTGCTCGTAAAAAGGAGCGAACTCCTTTTCAAATTCCGTATTCCATCCGAGGTCTTCGAGAGTCATCACCGGCTACACTTTGGAAAATGAACCCTCATTCGCGAGCGCGTGCTCGATGAAGCCGAGGATATCCTTCCGCCCGAAACGCGTCTCTGACGACGTGCTAAAAACCGCCAGCGACTCCCCGCACCACGCCGCGATCTTTTCCTGAAAAAGAGCGATGTGCCTTTGCAGCATCCCTGCCTTAACCAAATCCACCTTGCTGAAAACCAGCGCGAACGGCACCGCCTCCTCCGCGAGCCACTGCACGAATTCCAAATCAATCAACTGCGCCGTATGCCGCGAATCAATCAGCACAAAAACGCCCGCGAGATTTCCCCGCCCCGTGAGATAGCCCGCGATCATCTTTTCGAAATGCGCCCGCGAAGTCTTGTCCGTCTGCGCAAAGCCGTAGCCCGGCAGATCCACCAGCGTCCACGCATTGTTGATGGTGAAAAAATTGATCAACTGTGTGTGCCCCGGCGTCGCGGAGACCTTCGCCAGATCCTTTGAGCCAGTCAGCAGGTTGAGCAGCGAGGATTT
This sequence comes from Prosthecobacter debontii, assembly GCA_945868985.1. Taxonomy (GTDB): domain Bacteria; phylum Verrucomicrobiota; class Verrucomicrobiia; order Chthoniobacterales; family Chthoniobacteraceae; genus SXWH01. The sequence goes on from CAMBOD010000007.1 coordinate 2,451, forward strand.
CCCCACATTCGATCTCCCGATGAATGCAAACTCCCGCAGCGCGGAAACCGGGCACGAAGCGAGCCCCGGCGCGCTGGTCAAAAATTTGGCGGAGACGATATTCATGGATGCGAGTCGCGGAACTTAACCGCGATCCGCCCGTTTGGGAATGCCCGTCATCGGAATATGTCAACTCGCGTCCAGTGAATTGGTCGCTGGGCTTGGTTATTAGTTTGCAGGGTGGCGGCTACGCTCCGACGAATTGAGCGCAGAAGGCACCGTCCACTTTATCTAGCCAGGGGCGGATGTGGCGGGTGGTGTGGAGGCGGAGGCCGGGCACGATGCGGGCGGCTTCGTCGGCGACTTGTTCATTTTCCTCGGGTTCGAGGGAACAGGTGGAATAGACGAGGGTGCCGCCGGGTTTCAGCAATGTGGCGCAGCGGCGGATGAGGGCGAGCTGTTGGGCGGGGAGTCGCATGGCGTCTTCCTCGGTGAGCCGCCAGCGGACGTCCACGCGGCGGCGGATGACGCCGGTGTTGCTGCACGGGGCATCAATGAGGATGCGATCGAAGCTGCGCGGGGGCAGTTCGGGGGCGTCTTTCATGGTGTCGAGTTCGAGCGTCTGGGTGTTGCGGGTGCCGAGGCGTTCGCAGTTGGCGCGGAGGCGGGCGACGCGGCTTTCCCACAAATCGCACGCGACGATGCGGCCCTGATTTTTCATCATGGCGGCTAGCATGGTGGTCTTGCCGCCGGGCGCGGCGCAGGCGTCGAGGACGATGTCGCCGGGCTGAGGGGCGAGCATTCCGCAGGCGGCGAGGGTGCTCGGATCCTGCACGTAGCAGAGGCCGCGGGTGAGCCAGTCTTTCGGGATGCTGGGGACGTGGAGGGCGAGAGGATGAAAGGGATGCGGCTCGGAGCCGGGGAGGGCGGCGAGGAGTTCGTCGCGGATGGTTTTGATGGTGTTGGCGCGGACGCAGAGCGGGGCGGGGGAGTTGTTCCACTCGGCGAGCGCGCGGGTGGCGTCGGCACCGAAAGTGGCGGTCCATTTTTCCAAAAGGAACTTCGGGTGGCTCCACTGGACGCTGAGTGGCGCGGCGGCGAGTGCGGCGAGGAGCGGGGTGCGTTCGCGGTCGGCGCGGCGGAGGACGGCGTTGACGAGGCCGCCGGAGCGACGGGCGAGGGAGACGGTTTCTTTCACCGCCGCCCAGACGGGGATGCGGGTGTGGAAAATCTGGTAGAGCCCGAGGCGGAGGACGGCGCGGGTGTCGTCGTCGAGATCGGAGTCGCGGAGTTTGGCGATGAGGAAATCGAGTTCGCTGAGGCGGCGGAGGACGCCGTAGAAAAGTTCGGTGACGAGGCCGCGATCACGGGTGTCGAGCTGCGCGGTGTCGAGGCGCTCGTGGAGGAGGTCGTCGGCGTGGGGGCGTTTGCGTTCCCATGCGAGGAGGAGTTGGTGGACGAGTGAGCGGGCGGTCATGTTTTTGCGCTGAGCAGGCTACTAGCGCACTTTTTTCTGCAACTGCGCGACCATCTGCCGGACGTGGGGATATTTTTGTCGCGGCTTGAGAACGGCGAGGCTCACTTGGTAGCTGCCCATTTGCAAAATCCTGATGTGGACGTAGCGCACGCCCCACTTGTTCATCGCGGCGCGAGTGCTCTTGTAGATATCAATCGTGTAGCGCCCGACGAGCGCGCTGCCGTAGTCCTCGATGAGATATTCGTCGCCCGTCTCCTCGATGCGAAAACGTGTGCCCGCAGGCAGCCAGCTCCAGTCCGCCGCCGCGCTGTGCGTGGGCCGCAAGTAGCCGCCGACGGCAGTGACGCGCCCGCCCGGCTCGCTGTGGTGATACGCGGTCGTCCGCACATACATCCGTGGCGCAGCCGTGGTGGTGATTTTTTCAGCGGCTTTCGTTGCCAAAGGAACACCTTTGCGGGTCGTGCTCACGGTGCTGGTGCAGGCACCGAGCAACGAGACGGCGACGAGAGCGGTAAAGGCGCGTATGAAAGCCGGGAGTGTCATCTGATTCCAGAGCGTATGCGCGAGGCAGTGGAATGGGGAAGGGAGAAAGTGCGGCATGTCGCGATTGACTTCCAGTTTCGCTCGGACACCCTCGCCGCCCTTTCCATGAGCACACAAGCGATCGGTATTGATTTCGGCGGCACCAGCATCAAATCCGCCGTTGTCGAAAACGGCAAAATCATCAGCCGTGGACCGGCGATTGATACGCAGAAGCACCTCGCCGCCGGGACGCTGTTCGATGCGATTTTTGAAAACATCGCCACGTTGCGCTCTGCGCATCCCGCCGTGAGCGCGGTCGGCATGGGGCTGCCCGGTTTTGTGGACACGGTGCGCGGCATCGTCCACGGGATGGCAAACGTGCCCGGCTGGAACGAAGTGCCGTTGCTCGCCATGATGCGCGACCGCACCGGGCTCGCCTGCGCGATTGAAAACGACGCCAACGCGATGGCCTACGCCGAGTTCATCCACGGCGCGGCGAAAGGCGCGACCAACGCCATTTGCATCACGCTCGGCACGGGCGTCGGCGGCGGGCTGATTCTCGATGGCAAGCTCTACCGCGGCTCGCGATTCGCGGCGGGGGAATTGGGGCACAGCAGCATAGATCTCCACGGCCCGCGCGGCGTCTATGGCACGCCCGGCGACCTCGAGGTGTATGTCGGCAACCGCCAAATCGGCGAACGCGCGGCGCGTCTTTACAACGCCGCCGGGAAACCCCGCTCCGCAGAAACCTGCACGCCTGCCGACCTCGCCCGCCTCGCCGCCGCCGGTGACACCATCGCCATTTCATTGTGGGATTCCATCGGCACGGAAATCGGTGCCGCGCTCGTGAATGTCGTCTGGCTCTTGAATCCAGATGCCATCGTCATCGGCGGTGGAGTCGCAGCCGCAGGAGAACTCGTCTTCGCCCCCATCCGCCGCACGCTCAACGACCGCACCAGCGTGCTCTTTCATGAGCAGCTAAAAATCGCCGCCGCCCAGCTCGGCAACGATGCCGGCATCCTCGGCTGCGCAGAGCTGGCGCTCGCAGCGCGGTGAGCGTTTTCAGAGTTAGAAAGGCTCTGCGATTTAATATGATTGGGCGTCCTTGCTCATGCGATTGAGGACTTCCTCCCAAGGTGTGCCAGTGTATTTTTTCGCCTCATTCGTGCAGGCGGCGGAGGCACCGGGGTCGGCTTTCCAGACTGTGACATTCAGTGGTCCAAAGGTTTTTTTAGCGAAGTTTTCGATGTCATCGAGGCCTTTCACGTAGAGTTTGTTTGTGGCGCTCTGACCGAGCGTGGCGTGGACGCCTGCGAGTGTCGGATCGCTGACCCGGTGCTTTGTCAAAAAGCTCGACCACATATAAGCGCGCATCGGTGCCGGAGCCGTGCATTCGTCAATCAACTTGCGGACTTGCTGAACGTAGTGAGCGTAATCAGCGGCGTAGCTGGGGCTGGAACGGTTTGCAAAAAGGAAGACACCGTTGAGGTGCGTGATGGCGTCGTCGCAGAGTTCGGCACCGGCCCAGTCATGTTGTCCGGGGAAGAAGCGCAGGACACACTCGTTGTTGCCGAAGCGCATGGCTGATTGCGACATATCGGTGCGGTTGAAACAATTGCTGCCGCAAAGCCCGTAGGCGACCTGTTTGGGGCTGCCGAGTCCGCCGCCCGCTCCACAGGCGATCACCCCCGCCATTTCCTTGTGAATCTGTGCGGTGGCAAAGGCCATCCGCGATCCGCCGGAAAAGCCGGTGGCATACATGCGTTTCTTGTCAATCGGCAGCTTGGAGGTGACGTGTTTAAGCATGGAATCCACCGCTTTCTGGCTGCCTTCAAATTTGTTTTTCGATTCTTGTGAGATCGCAAGAATCCAGCGGTTGCGTTCCGCGCCGGCCTTGTAGCGGTCGGCAGTGCCCTTACTTCCGCCACCCGGGCTCATCACGAAGAGAACCGGATGCTTGGCACCTTTACGGAGGCTCTTCGGGAGGTAGAGGTGATAATTGAACTCATCCCCGCAGGAGATCGCCTCAGTGGTATTGCCCAGTGGATAGGGCAGATCATCGGCCGGCGGAGGCTCTGCCGGCGCTGCTGGTTTTGGCGCTGGAGCGGCGGGAGGTGTCGTGGTGTTGGGGGCGGACGGAGTTTTTGCAACGAGAGCGGCGGCCTTATCGGCGAGAATGACCGGCCAGTTTGGATTCGCGAGCAGTGTCGGATTCGATGCGCTGGTTTCACGGTATAACTCAACGAACTTGGTATTCAGCGGCGTTCCCGCACGCGAAAGATCGGGGTATTTCGCCGCCGCCTGTTTCTGCGCATCGGCGACAGTCTGTGCTTGTGAGGAAATTTGCATTGCGCAAACCAGCGCGAACGCAAGGGCGAGAAGTTTGGTTTTCATATTAGTTTCGAAGGAGCTGGTCTTTGGAATTTTGAGAAAATCTCTCAAATATATGCACCTGCATTGAAGTTCATTCGGTCACTCCGAGTATCGGGCCGAGGTCCATTCGGAAGTCGCTCCGCTTGAGTTCGGTTGAGTGCAGACTGGAAATGGTGCCGTCGAGGAAGAGTGCGTTTGGGCAATGAAGTTTGTCGCGGAAGAGAGTGGCGAATTCGTGGAAGTTTAGCGGGGCGTCCGAAATAGCGAACAGTGCCACATCGGGCGACGGAACGCCGACGCCATTACGAAACAGTTGATTCACCGAGCCTGCCCTGAATGCGGGATGGAACATACCGTTTTGAACAAGCATCGGGCCGGATTGTGTGGCGATGATGGCGCGTTCGCGGAGCTTTGGGTATTCGGACGATTCGATGATTTGCGCGCCTTTTTCGGTAACGAGAAAGACGCCGTTTGGTTTGAGGAAAAATTTCCCTCGCCGTTGTTCGTATTCAGTGGCGTGAGTTGTTTTCCATCGGAAACAGAAAGGCCGACTGCGGAAAAATCTCCGTGATACATCCCCGCGTTCATCGCGAAGACGAGTTTTTCGCCGCGCTTTTGCAGCCATGTGGAGAGGCGTTCGAATCGCTTGAGGGGCTGCCCGTTTTCGTCGCGGTGAAAAAGTTGAAGCCGTTCCTTGCGAATGTTGACCCGGCAGACGGTGACGCGCTTTCCCTCAATCTCCACGGTGCTGAATTCGACGGCTGAAGCAGTGCCAATCAGGGTGAGTATCGCGAAGCACGCAGCGAAGAACCGCCCCACAGTTGTTCTCAGGAGATTTACAGGGAAGCTATGAGGCATGGCTTCCATCTACAGACGTTCAACGAGGTCAGCAAGAACCGAGGTTTTTCTAACATTCTAAAAATCTTTTGAACACCCGGCCAATGGCGCGGTCATATGCTGGCGTTAGGGGTGGTTCGGGTCGCCCGACGGAGCAGATTCAGGGGTGGGTCTCTCCGTCGGCGGCCCGGAATTTTTTTAGGACGAAGTTTTCATGCGGGATGCTCATTCGCCATTTGGCTTTTCCCGATTCCCCGCCCTACAATCCTCCTCCGATGACCTCTGACACGCCGCTCCTCGGCCTACGCGGCTGTGTGATTGATGCTCCCGAATACGGCAAGCTTCGCACCCGGCGCGATGGTGCGGTGGTGATTGCTGATGGGCGTATCGCGGAGGTCGGCGACTTTCAGCACCTCGGGAAAAAATCGCGTCCACGGCCCATTCGCTGGCTGCACTCGGAGCGCGCGGCCATTTTCCCCGGTCTGATCGATCTGCATTCGCACGTCCCGCAATACCCGGCTGTGGCGCGCGGGCGCGGGCAGCTTCTCGACTGGCTGCACGCGTGCATTTTTCCTCGAGAACGGACTTTCACCGGCCCGCCCGGACAGCGCGAGGCGGCTGCGTTTTTCCCCGAGCTGGCGCGGCACGGCACGACGACGGCGATGCTTTACGCGGCGATTTACGAGGATTCGTGCGATGCGGCGTTTGCGGCGGCGGCGCGCGCGGGGCTACGTGTCATCATGGGCAAAATGATGATGGATGTGGGCACTTACGGGACGCTCCAGCCGCGTAAGGTCATCAGCGTTTCCATGCTCGAAAGCGAGCGTCTCGCGCGCAAATGGCACGGCGCCGCCGAGGGGCTGCTCGAATATGCATTCAGTCCGCGCTTCGCCCTCTCATGCAGCGAACGCCTCATGCGCGAAGCCGCTGCGATGGCTGCGCAATTTGGCTGCTACATCCAGACGCATCTCGCCGAGACACGCGAGGAATGTGAGCGCGTGCGCCATATGTTCCCCGCGTGCCGTGACTACACGGAGGTGTATGAAAAGTTCGGCATCGCAGGACCGCGCACGGTCTTCGGCCATTGCATCCATCTCAACGAGCGCGAGCGGGCCGCGCTGGCAGCGAGCGGGTCGGCAATTGCGCATTGTCCCACGGCAAATCTCTACCTCGGTAGCGGCATCATGCCTCTCGCCGAGCACAAATCCGCCGGCTTGCGCATCGGACTCGGCAGCGATGTCGCCGCAGGACCGGAACTGAATATGTGGCAGGTCATGCGCAGCGCCATCGAGAGCCAGAAAGCGCGATCCTTTTATGAAGCGAAAGTCGCCGCGCCTTCGCCCGCGCAGGTGTTGCACCTCGCGACGCAAGGCGCAGCGGATGCGCTCGGAAAAGGTGGGATCATCGGCAGCTTCGAGGTTGGGAAAGAGGCCGACGTGACGGTGATGGATGCCTCGATTCTGCTGCCGTATCGCGGCAGCGCGACAAAGCCCGATGAACTCAGTGCCGATGACATCCTTTCGCTCTGCATTTATCGCGGTGGCCCCCACGCCGTGCTGGAGACTTTCGTGCGTGGCCGCAGCGTCTATCGCTCCGCAGAGCCGGAGCTGTTTTGAATTGCTGAACGCCCCTCGCAGACTGCACCAATGACGCAAAACGAGATGCCAATCCGCAATCCACAATCCGCAATCTGCAATAATGACCCCGTCGCGCTCGCGCTCGCCGAGGACATCGGCAGCGGCGACATCACGTGCGAATTTTTCGTGGACGCGTCGCAGCAAGGCTTCGCGCGCATTTTCGCGAAGCAGGCGTGCATCGCGGCGGGTGTCGAAGAAGCAGCGCGTGCATTCACGCTCGTGGATACGGCGACGAAAGTGAGCATCGTTCGCGCGAGTGGCAGCGCACTCGCAGTCGGCGACACCGCACTGGAGGCGAACGGGCTTGTGCGTTCGCTGCTCACGGCAGAAAGGACGGCGCTCAATTTCATCCAGCAACTCAGCGGCGTCGCCACGCTCACCAATCGTTTTGTCGAGGCGGTGAAGCCGCATCGCGCACGAATCCTCGACACGCGCAAAACCACGCCCGGACTGCGCGCGCTGGAAAAAGCGGCGGTCGTCGCGGGCGGCGGCACGAATCACCGCTTCGGTTTATTCGACATGGCGATGGTTAAAGAGAACCACTACGCCGCCGACGCGAGCCCTGCGCATTTGCAGGAAAGCATCCGTCGTTTCCGCGCCTCGCGGCCCGGTGTGCGCGTGGAGATCGAGGCGCAATCGCTCGCGCAAGTGTGCGACTTTCTCGCGCTCGAAGGCGTGGACGTGCTCATGCTCGATAATCTTTCGCTTTCGGAAATGGCCGAGGCTGTGCGCCTGCGCGAAGATCGTCCAGTGCTGCTGGAAGCCAGCGGCGGCGTGAATTTGCAGACAGTGAACGCCATCGCCGCGACCGGCGTGGATTTCATCAGCGTCGGAGCGCTCACACATTCGGCGCCCGCGATTGATTACTCGCTCGATCTCGTGCGCGCATGACCACCGACGCCCGTTTGCTCGTCGCGCTGCGCGCTGCCGGAGTCCACATGCTGCCCGGCGATCTCGCCGCGCAACTCAGCGTGCAGCTCGCTGAAATCGAAACGTCAATCGCCCATCTGTGCGCTGCGGGTTTCGACATCGAAACCAAGCCCGGCTTCGGCTGTCGTCTGCTCGCTTCGCCGGATCGTCTCATCGCCGACGACCTCCACGCGCGCCTCGGCGACTGCCCGCTCGCTCGCGAGATCCTCGTCTTCAGCGAAACCGGTTCGACCAACGATGTTGCGTCGCGTCTCGGGAGACAGGGGCACGCGGGCGGGCTGGCAGTTTTTGCAGAACGGCAGTCGGCAGGGCGCGGGCGTTTTGGCCGGCGCTGGGATTCTGCGGATCACGCGGGGCTGTGGTTTTCGTTGCTCCTGCGACCAGAGTTACCGACTGCGCACTGGCCGCGCCTCACGACTTGGGCCGGTGTCGCTGTCGCTGCGGCAATCGAACGATTCACCGGCATCCCCGCGCAGTTAAAATGGCCGAACGACATTCTCGTCAGCGGTAAAAAAATCACCGGCATATTGATTGAAAGCGCGAGCGATGATTCCGGCGCTCCGTTCGTCGTCGCTGGCATCGGCGTGAATGTGAATCAAACCGATTTTCCTCCCGAGATCGCTGAGATCGCCGCATCGCTCCGCCAAATAACTGGCCGCAGTATCGAACGCCCCGCGCTCGCCGCCGCAATTTTGCGCGAACTTTCCGCCCGCGCCGCCGATGTTGCGCAAAATTTCTCCAGTATCCTCGCTGAAGCCACCCGCCGCAGCGCGTTGCTCGGTTCGTGGATCCGGCTCCACTCAGGCGCGATGCATTTTGAGGGCACCGCCGAGTCGCTCGATGCTGACGGAAACCTCCTCCTCCGCCTCGCGGACGGCACGCTCCAGCAAATGACTGCCGGCGAAGTCACGACCCACGCGCCTGTTTTCTGACACCCGCTTAAATTTTTTTGCGCCCCTCGCACACCCCCTGCTTTTGCAAAGTCAGCCCAACCGTATGCAAATTCTCACCTCCGACTTTCAAGACCAACTCGTTCGCGGGCTGTCCCACCGGATGAATAACATTCTCTCCCTCTTCCACGGCTACCTCGGCCTGTTGATGGATGACCAGAAACTCGACCCGGTCGCGCGACAGGGCCTGCAAAAAATTAAGGACGGCGCGCGCGCGGCCACTGACTTGATGGAGCGCACCAACTCGCTCGCCCGTCCCAGTTCCTCGGTTTGGCGCGAGATCAGTCTCGCCGACATGTTCCGCCAGCTCCGCCCAACTTTTGAAAATTCATGCCCCCCGCGTGTTCGTATCGAGATCGAATGCGCCGACGATCTCCCGCGTGTTTGGGTGGATGCCTCCCGTGTTCGCCTCGCGCTGACTGAACTCGTTCGCAATGCGTGTGAAGCTGCAAAGAGCCGCGTCACCATTCGCGTCACGGCAAATGAAGGCCGCGTGCAGGGCGAGCTTTTTCATGCTGAAAGCGAGCAGCCGGAGCACTGGCTGAACATCAGTATCACCGACGACGGCGCGGGGATTCCGATGGACAGTGCGGAAAAAATTTACACGCCCTTCTACACGACCAAGCGCAACCAGCATTCCGCCGGCCTCGGTCTCACGGTCGCCATCGGCTGTGCGCAGCAGCTCGGTGGCAGGCTGCATCACAGCAGCAGCCCCGGCGAAACGACTTTCGAACTCACGCTTCCTTCACGTATCGCGCAGGAATTGAGCGCAGTCGCGTAGTGCTTTGTGTGATTTCTCCGCGTGACAGAAACGGGCTCACGTGTATTTCTCGCCGCATGAAAAAAATCTTCGCTGCTCTATTTTCCGTCGCTGTGATCGGTGCGCACTCCATTGCCGCCGATGAAGCCAAGCCCGCCGCGCCTGCTGTAAAGGAAGTTGCCATCATCAAGACAGCCGCTGGTGAAATGGTCGTGGAGTTCTGGCCTGATGTCGCACCAAAGACCGTCGAGAATTTCATCACGCTGGCGAAAAAAGGTTTTTACGACGGCACTGCGTTTCACCGCATCGTGAAAGGCTTCATGATTCAGGGCGGCGACCCGAAGTCGAAAGACGCTGCGCTCGAAGCGGACTGGGGCACTGGCGATCCCGGCTACAAAATCAAAGCGGAGTTCAACGACCGCAAACACGTCGCCGGAGTGATCTCCATGGCGCGTTCGGCAAACCCCGACTCGGCTGGCTCGCAGTTTTTCATCTGCCTCGGCGAGGCGTCGTTTCTCGATGGTAAATACACCGCCTTCGGCAAACTTATCAAAGGCGAGGACGTGCTGAAAAAACTCGGCGATACGCCCGTGGGCACATCGCGCGGCGGCGAGGAGAGCAAGCCGAAGGAGCGCGTGAATGTAGAGAGCATCAAAATCGTTCCCGCCGAACCCGCGAAGTAATCGCTTCCATTTTTGCAGAAATAAACGCTCGTAGAGCCACCGTCTCATGTCGTCCCGTAAAGTCACACTTGGTCTTGTGCAAACCGCCGTCGGTCCCGATCTGGCGGGGAATCTCGATCACGCCGTCGAGCGCACCATCGAAGCGGCAAAGTCGGGCGCGCAGATCATCTGTTTGCAGGAGCTGTTTCGCAGTCACTACTTCTGCCAGATCGAGGATCACAAATACTTCGGCGTAGCCGAGGAAATCCCCGGACCGAGCACGGCGGTGCTTTCCAAGGTGGCGAAGGATTATGGAGTCGTGATCGTTGCTTCGCTTTTCGAGAAGCGCAGCGCGGGGCTGTATCACAACACAGCGGCGATTCTTGATGCGGACGGCTCGATGCTCGGGCGCTATCGCAAGATGCACATCCCGGACGACCCGCTCTTTTACGAGAAGTTCTATTTCACGCCCGGCGACCTCGGCTTTCGCACTTGGCAGACACGATTCGGGAAAATCGGCGTCCTCATTTGCTGGGACCAATGGTATCCCGAGGCCGCGCGGCTCACGGCGCTCAGCGGCGCGCAGATTCTTTTTTACCCCACGGCCATCGGCTGGCATCCGTCGGAAAAAGCGGAGTTCGGTGCGCGGCAACATTCCTCGTGGGAGACGATCCAGCGCGGACACGCAATCGCGAACGGCTGCTACGTCGCCGCAGTGAACCGCATCGGCCACGAAGCGCCGGATGGCGGGCCGGGGCTGGAGTTTTGGGGGCAGAGTTTCGTCGCAGATCCGGCGGGGCAGATTTTGAAAAAGGCCAGCGTGGACAAAGAGGAAAACCTCCTCGTGGAAGTGGGCCTCGAAGCGCTCGATGTTCAGCGCACGCACTGGCCCTTCCTCCGCGACCGCCGCATAGACGCCTACGGCGACATCACGAAACGATTTATTGATTAAATGAGCGACTCCACACCAACGCCCGACGCTCCCCAGACGCCGACGCCCGAATCGTCTCCCACACCTGCCGCGCGCGGCTACCGGATGCCCGCCGAGTGGGAGTCGCACGCCGCGACCTGGCTGAGCTGGCCGCGCCGCGAAGGCATTTCGTTTCCCGGAAAGGGCGCGTATGACAAAGCGATGCCCGCGCTCGCGAAAATGGTCCACGCGCTCGCCGATTCCGAGCCGGTGAACATCAACGTCTGTGACCCTGCACACGAAGCGGATGTGAGAAAAATCCTCACAAAGATCGGCGCGAAGCACGCGCACGTCACCTTTCACCACATCCCGACGAACGAGCCGTGGTGCCGCGACCACGGCCCGATTTTCGTGACGCGCAAGGACGAGCCTTCAAAGCTGATCCTCGACTGGGACTACAACGCGTGGGGCTTCAAATACCCGCCGTTTGACGACGACGACTACGTGCCCACCGCTATCGCGGAAAAACTCGGCCTGCCTGTCGAGCATCCCGGGATGATTTTCGAGGGCGGTTCGATTGACGTGAACGGCGCGGGAGTGCTGCTCACCACGCGGAGCTGCCTGTTGAATCAAAATCGCAACCCCGATTTGTCGCAGGCCGACATCGAGCAAAAGCTGCGCGATTTTCTCGGCGTGCGCGAAGTGCTCTGGCTCGGCGACGGCATCGAGGGCGACGATACGGACGGACACGTGGACGACATCGCGCGTTTCGTGAGCGAAGACACCATCGTCTGCGCCTACGAAGAGGATGAGAGCGACAAGAATTTCGAGCCGCTCAAATTGAATCACGACTACCTCGCCGGGCTCACCGATGAACCAAAACCCAAATCCAAAAAGAAGAAGGGTGATGATGAAGACGAAGGCGAAGACGGCCCGACACCACGCTTTCAGGTTTTGAAAATGCCGATGCCTCGCAAACTCATGCGCGACGGCCAGCGCCTTCCTGCGAGCTACGCAAATTTTTACATCGCCAACAAAGTGGTGCTCCTGCCCACGTTTGCCGATGCCAGTGACCGCTGGGCTACCGCGATCCTCGAGCGCGCATTCCCCAAACGCAAAGTGATCGGCATAGACTGCCGCGAACTCATCTGGGGCCTCGGCGCATTCCACTGCCTCACGCAGCAGCAACCCGCGTAGCCGTCGAGCGGCTCCGTGCGTGACATCCGCCCTCCTGCTGGTGCATTCATGCATAAGATATGAGCACCAGTCCTCAACCCGCACAGAAAGGCCGCCTGCCCCTACTCCGCTGGCTGCGTCAGGGCCGCATGACGGTGGTGTTCAGTGCAGCGCTCGTGATTTTTCTGCTTACGCAAAGTGAATGGTTTCGCGCGCGCGAAACTGTCCAGCGCTGGGAAGGGCAGGCACATGATGTTCGTTTTCGTTTGCGCGCAGCGCGACCGACGAACCCGGAGATCGTCATTGTCGGCATCAAGTCTTCTAGTCTGGATCCACAGAGTTTCGCGAGCCACGTCGAAGATTCTGACGCGTTACATTTGATGGCTGAAAATACATGGCCATGGCCGCGCACGGTCTTCGCCCGCGCTATCGAAAAATTATTCGCCGCCGGAGCGCGCGTGGTCGCGGTTGACGTTGTTTTTGCCAGCGAGCGTGACGACGATGATGAACTTGCCGCCGTGTTGAAAAAGTATCCCGGACGCATCGTTCTCGCCTCGATTGTGCAGGTGAGTCAGAGCGATGCAGTGGGTGGAACCCTCCAAAACAAATTCGCTTTTTTTCGTCCGAACACCCAGTTCGCCGCCGCGCTTGGCGAGCAGAATATCGGCTTCGCAAAATATGCCAAAGACGCGGATGACGTGATGCGCCGTTTTTCCTACCGCACGTCGGTGATGAGGGAGTCCGGGTATGAAGACGACTCGATGGACCTGATTACTTTTGCACCGCTTTCAGTTGCACGGTTCACGGGCAAAGAGGTGCCGGCCAATGGTGGCGGCATCATCAACTACAGCGGGCCGCTCGGTAGCTATCCCTCTGTGCCAATTGAGAATCTCTTCATAAAATCGTCGTGGGCCACCGACCCGAGCACGCGAAATGGCGAGGTGTTTCGCGACAAACTGGTCTTCATCGGCCCAATTGCTGAAGTCATGCACGACGTCCACGGCACACCATTTCCCGGCGAGATGCCGGGTGTGGAAGTTCATGCCCAGCTCGCCGCCAGTTTGCTCCAAGGCAAAACGCTGCATGAGGCTTCCATCGGCGTTGCTCGCGGTGTGGCTTTTCTATGTGCGCTCGCATCTGCGCTGGCTGTGCTCTTCATTTCAAACGCGCTCGCACAAGTTGCCGCCGTGCTTGGCATCGGGGCGCTCTTCGCCGTTGGAACACAGCTTGTATTTACGCGGGGCGGAGTGTTGGTGCCCGCTGTGCCTGCGATTTTCGGGCTCGCAGTAACGGGCGCGCTGGGCGTGGTGTATCAATTCTTCCTCGAGCAGTGGGAAAAGGCGCACACGCGGAAGGTGCTGAATCGCTTTGTTTCCAAGCGCATCGCGGCCGTGGTGCTGAAGAACGCGGAGGAGTTTGAGCACGCGCGGCGAGGTGAGAAACGACCGGTCGCGGTGTTTTTC
>CAMBOD010000008.1 GCA_945868985.1 Prosthecobacter debontii
GGCATCCAGATTCACCTCGAAAGCCCCACAGCGATCGGCCTGCTGAGCTACGGCGTGGAATATTACCACGACGAAGTGGATTCATGGGGTAGCCGCTGGAATCCGGACGGCTCACTGCGCACAATCAAACAGCGCGGCCCGGTGGCCGACGATGCGAGCTACGACATGCTCGGCATCTATGTGCAGGATGAAATCAAGGTCGGGAAAAAACTCACCATCATCCCCGGCGCACGCTGGACATGGGCACAGGCTGACACCGGAACAATCGATCCAGACTCAACGGATGCGACTGTATTGAATGGCTTCACCGAGGATTTCGACGCCCTTACTTTCAGCCTCCGGGCGAACTACGCGGCCACTCAAAATTGGAACATCTTCACAGGAATCTCGCAGGGATTCCGCGCGCCGAATTTATCGGACTACACGTCTTTCGACATCGCGCGCAGTGGCGAGCAGGAAACCCCAACGACCGATCTCAGCCCGGAACAATATCTCTCATTTGAAATCGGCACCAAGTTTACACTGCCGGACACTGGGCTCGATTTCTATGCGGCCTACTACCACACATGGATTGACGATCAAATCGTCCGCTACCCCACCGGCGGAACGATAGACGGATCGCCCGAAGTCAAACGCGCCAACAGCGGCGACGGCTACGTGCAGGGCGTCGAACTCGGTCTTTCGTGGAATTTCGCCCCGGGCTGGACTGCATTCGGAGATTTCACGTGGAGCGAAGGTGAAGTGGGCCAATACAACGGCAAGCATATCGGCGTTTATCCAGTGACCCGCATCCAGCCCATCACCGCTCATCTCGGGCTGCGCTGGAATAGCACAGACTCCAAGTGGTGGACCGAAGGCGTCGTGACACTCGCGCGCCATCAGGATCGGCTATCGTTGGGCGACATCGGCGACACGCAGCGCATCCCGCCCGGCGGAACTGGCGGCTACGCCGTTTATACCGTGCGCGCGGGCTGGAAGCCTTGCGCAAATCTCGATGTGTATGCCGCGTGCGAAAACCTCTCGGACGAGGACTACCGCATCCATGGTTCCGGCATCAATGAACCGGGACGGAACTTCGTCCTCGGAACCAAGATCGCCTTTTAATGGCACACTCACAAAACATCCCTGTGGACACCACGGTGCTCTTCGGACAAGAGGGTGAAAAACACCGGCTTGTATCAGGCCGACGCTAAACAACCAAATGATCGCCAGCGGCAAATCACTACTCGCCTCACTGCTCCTTCACGGCGCAGTCGTCGTCGGTGCTGCCGTCTGGATGATGCAACCGGGGCAAGTCGTACAGCGAGCCGGGCAGGGCAATGACGACACTACTGCATCGCTGTTTGTAGATTCGTTCCGCGAGGAAAGCGACTCCACCTCGCTCGATGACAGCCTCCAGACTCCGCCGGAGTCCGCCCCCGCTAGCAATCCGCAAATCTCGGTGACCGACATCGCCGCCGCACAGCCGCAATCTCACGAATCGCCCGACATAAACATCGTGCCGACCCTTGGCTCAGCCACGCTTTCGCCCATTGCCGCGCCACCAACGACCATCAAACGCTCTGGCAAAAAATCCATCGCGACTTCTGCTCGCGGTGCTGGCAATGGACGGGGCGGGCTCGTCGGCAAAGGCGCTGGCGGCATCTACGTTCCGGCGAAATATGCACTCTGCCCCGCACCCGCATTTCCGCCCGAAGCGAAAAAGTCGGGCCTAAAGGGAACCGTGCTACTGCTCGTGGAAGTGGACGAAGCCGGCCGCCCCGCCAGCGTCTGCATCCAGCGCACATCCGGCTACGAACTGCTCGACTCCGCCGCACTACGCACCGTGCGCAACTGGCGTTTCGAGCCAGCGCGACTGGATGGCCAGGCCGTCACCTCCCGCGCCCAAGTCCCAGTTCGCTTCGCTTCGTAGAAGGTTACTCCCTCGGCGGGTTTACTTCACGGGTGGTGGCTCCGTTGGTGTCGCTGAGGATGAGGATGGCGAGTTTTTCGACTTCGTTCAGTTCGGCGGGTTTTAGCATTTGGTAATCGAGGCCGTTCTTTGGCGCAGCGCTTGGTTGCGAGAGTTGTTGGATTTGTTCGTTACCGCCGTTGAGGCTTGCGTAGTCGAAGCGTCCGCGCAGGTCGGTGTAGCCGTCTTTGAAAAAGCGGACGGTGCCGTTTTTCAGACGCGCATACACTTTCACGTAGGCTTTGCTCACGGCTTTGTCGGTGCCGGTGTCGCGGACTTCGAGGCGTCCGTAATTTTCCGTGAGCGTGAGCTTCAGCGTGTTGGCGTGATACGCCTGCGTCTTGCGTTGGCCTTCGGCAAGGACTTCGACGAGCACGTTGGCCTTCGCGTATTCGCCGGGCAGCGCGACATCGAGTGTGTCCTTGTCTTTCGGCAACGGCTGCACAGCGCTCTTGCTGGGCTTGATGATGCTGAAACGGCTCGCGTCTTCGCTCACAAACGGGTTGCTGCTGAAGGAAAACTCGGGGTCCATCAGGTAGTAATTGATCGTGGCCTCGCTGAGATTTTTCCAAGTGAGCGCGATGGTTTTGTTTTCCACCTTGAGGTCAATCGTCGGCTCGGTCGCGGCGAGTTCCGCCTGCTGTTTTTCGCGGTCGGGTTTGTCGTCGGTTTTCTTCGCGGCGGCTTTGCCTTCGATTTCGTCGAGCTGGCTGGTAACTTCGCCGAAGATTTTCTGCCAGCGCGGCACGGGGAAGTCCGCGTATTTCGCGGCGACTCCGCGCGCGTCGGCGAGGTTGCTTTCGTAAAAGCCGGCGTAGCAGCGCAGGTAGTCGTGCTGGATTTTTGTCGGCAGCCCCTTCGCATCAATCGCGTGGAAGCGAGTCAGCGCGTCGTCCACGCGGTCTTGCAGGAAGAGGTAATACGTCACGCTCATCGAGTCGCCGGTATCGAGTGCGGGCTTGTGCGCGAGGATGTCGAGCAGCGAGCGGTATTGGCCGAGCACGGCGGGGTTCGCGATGCGCGTTTCGCCGCCGAGTTTGTGGGCGCGCTGGTTGATGAGCGGCGAGTATTCGAGGTGCTCGTAGCTGCGGCGCTCGATGGGATCGAGCACGACGAGCTTCGAGGAAAGGAACGGCCCGCATTGCGAGACGAACTGATCCTTGTGCTTCAGCCATTCGCGGAGCGCGGGCGCGTCGTTGTGCATGAGCGAGTAGCTGTAGATCGTTTCATCCCAGATGTGATGCGCGCCGAGGAAAGCGGTGAGCTTTTTGAAAAACGCCGCGTCCCTGCAACGCCACGCCACGCGCGGGAGCGCGAGCGAGGCGAGGTTGTTTTGTTCGAGGAAAGTGAACACGTCCGCCTCCGTGCCGTATTGCGAGATGTAATCCCACGAGGCTTTGTCGAACTGCGTGAGTTTCGCGACCACGTTGAACTCGAACGGCTTTGCCGCCGCCGCCGCTGTGTTTGCCACGGCCACGTTCACCGGGAAGTGCTCGAACTTCGTCCCCGCCTTCGCCGTCGTCGCCGGGAAATAGAACGAATACTCGAAAGTCTTCGTCGTGTAAGGCTCCAGCCGCACGTAGCGCGACGAAGTGGCCTTGCTGCCGAGCACGGGCAGCGCGCCCTGCGGGATTTGCAAAAGCACCTCCGCTTTCACGGGCGCGCTCGTCGGGTTGGTGACGACGACATTTGCGCCATACACCGCGCCGGTGAGGAATTCCTCGGTAACATATTTTTCAAACTTCTCATTTCCCTCCTGCCGGTAGCGGTCGCCGTGGCGGAAGAAACTCTGCGACACGAGGAGCTGGCCCTGCGCGGCGTTCGCGGCGGCGGCGGGTTTGATTTCCTTGTGGAAAACAACCACCGGCCCGCCTGCGGTGAGCGTGAACTGCCCGCCGTCGGCCTTGCCCGTGTGCTTGGGCGCGTCGAACGGCAAATCGAGCACCGCCAGCGCGAGCATCATCTCCGCGAAGTTGCGGCTCGCCTCCGTGAAGTGCGGCGACACGAACGCTCCCTTTTTGCCATCGGCCAAATGCGCCGCGTAGTCGCGCCAGAACGCGCTCACGGGAATCAGCCCGCCGTCCTGCTGCGCGATGCGCAGGTGGTAGTAATTGTTCTCCGCCCATTCCTTCGTCGCACCGAGCTGGCGGTAGTAGGCGCGCGCCAAGGCGCGGTTTTCCTTCGCTGTTTCTGCGCCGAAGTAGAGGAATCCTCCATTTTCTCCGCGCGGGTCGCTCATTCCTGATGCACCCATTATTTTCAGCTTATCCTGGCGGTCGCGGGCTTTTTCTCCGGCCTCACGTAGCGCGGGACGCTTCTTTGCTTCATTTTCGTAGTCACCAAGCGACTCCGCTGCGGTTGCGAGTTCGTCTTCCTCCACTGCATTTAATGCGATGCTCTGTTCGGCTTTCTTTTCCAGACGATCCAGTTGCTTCATCATCTCAGCCTTCCGTGGCGCGTTTCCGCCGCCTCCGGACTTTCCAGCGATTAATCCATTTGCGGACATGACAGGCTGTGGCGATGCTGCGGCTGCCATCTCTGCGGGCATCATGCGGGCATCGGGCTTCGCTGCTCGTTGATATTCCTCCTTCGATGACTTGAAGAGATTCTTGCCTTCTCCCGCTTCGGCATCCTTTCCATCGCCCACCTCCAGCGCGCGACCGCGCAGGCCGGTCTCGAAGAGCATGTCCTGCCACTCGGGGTTTGGCGGGATCAGTTCCCATTTTTCGCGCAGACTGCGCGCGGCGTTTGCGGCTTCGCCCGGCAGGCGCTGGGCGAGCAGGGCGCGCTCGACGACGTTCAATTTCGCATACGCCCACGGTTCGAGATACGCCTTGAGTTCGTTGCCGAGGAGGAAGTCGTCCATAAACGTCCTGTCCTTCTTGTTCGCCAGATACGGCTTCACGACCGCGTCGAAGAAAACCGCGTCCTTTCGTGCGAGGAAGAAATTCAACTCGTGGCAGGCGAACTCGGAATACTTCGCGCGCTTCTCGGCGTCCTTGAGCTTCGGCCATTGCAGCACCCACGCGAATTTCGCGAGGTTGGCGTCGTGGCTCAGCGTGGTGAAGAGCGAATAGACGCCGCCGAGCGTGTCGTAGGTCTCCATCTCGCTCGTGAGGATGTCCGCGAGCGTGAGCGTCTGCCCCTGCGCGAGCACGGTGGTTTCTTTCTTTTGAGTAAATGGCTTGGCCGGATCGAGGGCGCGCGCGAGGCGGAGGTCGGAAAATTTAGTCCCGGCCTCGGGCAGCGCGTAGCTCTGCCAGACGGCGTTGCCGAGGTCTTCCGCGTAAATCTGCACGTGCTGACGGTCGCCTAGATCCTTGCGCTCGATTTTCACCACGCCGTCCTTGTCGGGGATGAGGTTGTAGAGCACAGGCGCGCTGGCCGCGAGGAAGTCGAGGTTTGTTTCCGCCGCGCCGGGGGGTAGCGGCGCTGGTGCATTGGGCTCAGCCAGGGCACCGCGCCGTCCTTCGCCTCTGCCGCCGGCTGTCGCGGCTGCGAGTTGCGACGCTGCTTGATCGAGCGCCTGAAGACCCGTGTCACGCACCTCCCATGGATTCAAGAGCAGGCCGGGACGCGTGAGCATATTGCCGGGGAACACCTTCGCGTAACGGCGATCCAGGATGTAGCGATACTCGTCGCCGATTTCGCGGCCAGCCGCGTAAAGATTCGGCAGCCGCGCGGGAATTCCATCGCCCGCGCCAAAGCGCGAAAAGCCGCCCAGCCCTGCAAAAATGCCGCTCCCCGGCTCGAAGCGCGTCGCCGCGCTGTGGACGCGCGTGAACGGCGTGACGTTGGCGAGTTTCACGGTGATGAAGTCCTTGTCGGTCTTCACGTCGGTCATTTGCAGCGTGGCGGCGCCTTTCGCTTCGAGATTCCGCGCCGCACCGAGATACCAGCCCGCGCTCAATTTCCCGCCGCTGACTTTGATCGTGATGTCGCGCTTCTCGCCGCGAAGCCGCAGCGCATAGTCGCCCGCAGGCAGATCCTTGATAACGAGAAAACCGCCGTCGGCCTGCACCTTTGCTGCATAGTTGGCGGTGAAAGTTCCTGCGTTCATTTGCAGCAGCGACACCTGTGACTGCAAAGGCGCTAGGCCATTGAAGCCTTGCGTGAGCATGAAGGCGGCGATTGATTTTGGAATCGGCACGCGCACGGCATCACCCGCCTTCGCGTGGATTACTCCCGACCATGTGCGCTCGAAATCATCCAGTGCATGGACGGTGGTTCGTCCGTTCGGAATCTGCGCGGTGAATGACTTGATGCCCGCCAGTTCTCCGAGCGCGACGCGGCCCTTGGCATCCGTCTGCAACGCCACGTCCTGCGTTCGGGCAAAGTCGCGGTGTGCGAAACGAAACACAACCTGTTGGTCGGCGAGCGGCTCGCCGTTCTTGCCGAGCAACTCATACACATAGTCGTCGCCGAATTTCGACAGGTGCCCGCCGTTCGTCTGTTCCGTCCTGTCCATGCCGTTCAGCGACCATGAGTGCGACGCGGTGAGCGTGCGTTTTTCGCCGCCCTTGCTGAGCATGTCCGCCTGCGCGGAGAGCGTCACATTCAACTGCGCGAGCCGCTCCGGCACCGTGAGGGAATGTGTGAGCACGCTGCCCGCGCTGAGCTTGAGGTCTTTCACTTCGCGCGTCGTGGAAATGCCGTCGAGCGTGACGGACGTGATGGTCAGTTTAGGCTCGCTGAGGATCGAAGGGTCGAGATGCGTCGTGCCGAGCAGGAGCGATGTGCGCACGGCGAGCGTGGCTTCGCGGCGTGCGAGCAGTTGTTCGCGCTCGATGTGGAATTGCGCGTCGAGCGTATAGTTCTCCGCGTGATGCTCGAACTGCGTGAGCGTCGCAAACGTCCCCGCTGGATCGGCGAGCACGACACTGCGCATCCCCGGCTGCTGCGTGAACGGCACGCTGATGCGCCCGAGTTTTGCGTCCACTGTGAATTTTCGTCCGTCGAGCCACACGACCGCGTCCTTCACCGGCTCCGCTTTTTCATCGAGCACCGTGAGCAAGTCCCCGCCGGGGCCCGTCTGCTGCACGACCTGCCATTGCCCGGTGCGCACGAGCGCGCGGCTGCTGCGCCCGCCGCCGATGAACTCAATCACCCACGCTCCGCGCCGGCCTTTCAGCTCGGGAAATTTGAACGTCTGCCGGTTGCGTTTGAACGGCCCGCTGTCGAAAGTCTCGGTGCGCTCGCTGTTCGCCACGAGGCCGTCGAGATTGAGGTCGGTGTTGAGCTGGCGGCGCTGCGTGAGGAAAAAGTTGAGCGTATTCACCTCGTAGATTTTCACGATGAGTTTCGGCGTGTTCTTCGCGATCACGTCGAACTGCACATCGTCGCCCGGCTGGAAGAGCTGCGCGTTGGTCTTCGGAAACTCGATGTCCACGCGCTCTTTCAACGCCTGAAACACCTGCGGCGTGAGCAGCGACGCCCAGCGTTCCGCGTTGCCGATGCCGTTCACGATCATGGCCTCGGCAAAGACGGGCTTCAGCCACGAATCGCGCACGTAGTCCGTCCACGGCGTGAGATTTTGCGGATCGAGATCACCGCCGCTTTTCGCGAAGATGTTGAGGAAATACTCGCGCACGAGCGGCTCGTCGTCGCCGATGGGACGGTTGCGCAACAGCGGCTCGGTGAGGTTTGCATTGAGATCCACGGGGTTCTCGTCCCCGCGACGCTTCTCCATCCACTTCGGGTTCACATAGCCCGTGTTGCGCGGGAGCTTGAGGTAATCGAGCAGGCGGGCCGCGTCATACACGCCCTTCTTCCGGTCGTGATCGAGGCGTTGGTAAAGCACGTGCGCCTTCACCGTGTTGAACGCCGACGGCAGCGTCTTCGCGTAGGCCCAGACGCGCTCCAGCCACGCCTCGCGCTCCGCGTCGTTGAACTCGATGTCCACATCCGCCGACGGCGCGAGCTTCCGCAGCCGCGTATAGACGAACGCCTCGTTCGTCGCGAGCGACGGCATCGCTTTCACCAGCGCATCCAGTTGCACCGGCAAAAGCGCACGATGAATCGCAAACGCGCCGAAGCCGCTGTTGTTCTCCGAGCGCAGTTCCGTGAGGATCAATTCAACGAGCCCCGACACATCGGGGCGCGCGAGCTTGCTCAAAAGCGAGCGACGGTTCTGCGTGGAAAGCGGCACCTGCCTTTGCACAAAATCCTCCAGCGCCTCCTGCGAAAGTCCCTCCAGCCCGTTGTCCCATTGCAGCGCATCCTTTTCAAAGACCTCCCGCGCCAGCCGCGCATTCTCAATCTTCGTCGGCAGATTTGGCTTTCTGTCCCGCACCTCCTGCTGGTGATTGAAAGCCACGCCGAGCCGCTCCTGCAAATATCTCAGCGTCTGCTGCGGTGCCGCATCGTATGCCAGCAGCGCCTCGCGATTCATGATGATCCGCCGCCGCACGTTCTCGTTCGGAAAACGCTGCTCCCACAGCTTCAAAATCTCCGTGAGCTTCGCCGCATTCCGCGTGTTCTGATAGTGCAGCGCGTGGAAGTAATAATAGTCCTCGCTGCCGGGGACGAGTTCGCCGAGGACTTTCTCGCGTTCCGCCGAGAGCGCGAATTTTTCAATATAGCCGACTTCATTATCCCCCCACGAGAGCGCGGGGAGGATGATGGACGAGAGTGCCGCGAGCGCGGCGGGGAGGTAGGTGCGAGTGTTCATGGTAGTGTTGCCAGTAATACGAGCTGCGATGCCGAGAGTTGTGAGAAATTTGTCAAAGTCCCGTGAATTATTTGCTGTTTTTCAAAAGCGGACAAAAAACTCGCGCTTGCTCTCCGGGGCTGATGCATGGAGCATTCTGACGTTTCATTCATAAACGGTATTCTTCTCGCGCGAGTGCCCCAGACTCTCTCGCGGTTTGCTAATTGCCCACTTTCCCCATGCACACACAAAATCTCGTCCTCGACCCGGCTACCGACTCCGAGAATGTCGCGTTGCAGGGCTTCGTCGTAAACTCCCACGCTGGCCCCTTGCATATCTCAGTATTCGGATTCGATCCGGTTCCAATCAACGCCACACCATGAAAACATTCCTCGCCTCGCTCGCCCTCTCCGCACTTTTGCCGCTCCATGCCGCCACGCACATGGTGACGACTGGCGGGGATGATTTTCAAAATCCGCAGCCCGGCTCGCTGCGGCACGCGATCGAGGTGCTCGCGCAGCCGGGAGACACAGTGAAATTCGCCTCGCCCATCGTGGTGACGCTGGTGGACAGCCTCTTTATCCACAAGGCGATGCGGATCGAGGGGCCCGGGCAGATCTTTTACAGACCCACGAGGATTTTCCGAAGAGCAAAGGTGAACATCGATGTCAGCGGCGTGTCGCTGGTGAATCTGATGTTCAAGGGCCTCCATGTCTCCGTCTCGAATGAAGGCGCGAGCGCGATCACCGGGATCGTGGTCGAGGGCTGCGAATTCTCCGCGACGGGGTCGCTTTCGCTGACCCTCACGCGGGGCGCGAAGATCGAGAACAACAAGTTTCTCGTCGTCGGCAACCTCGACGAAGAGCCGGCCATCTCGCTGACGCAGAGCGACGATGCGCTGGTCGCAAACAACACGATCAAGATAGGCCGTCTGACCGGACTGGC
Source organism: Prosthecobacter debontii (assembly GCA_945868985.1). Taxonomy (GTDB): domain Bacteria; phylum Verrucomicrobiota; class Verrucomicrobiia; order Chthoniobacterales; family Chthoniobacteraceae; genus SXWH01. The sequence goes on from CAMBOD010000008.1 coordinate 9,546, forward strand.
GGCCACGGAGTGCGGGAATCTCGAGGTGCGCAGCAATATGTCGAACGCGCCGTTTTCGATCGTGCTGCGCAGTGGCCGGGTGACGGGCAACACCGTGGCGCGGCGCTCGATGAGCGTTTATCAGGAGGGTCAGGACGGGCCGATCGTGGTCGAGGACAACGTGTGCGCGTCGCTGCGCATCACCGGGGTCGATCTCTCGGTGCGTCGGAACACGGTGCATGCCGATCTTCTGCTCAAGACGAACTACGGCACGCCGATCAACGCGCGGGTGGATGAGGACGCGACGCCACTGACCGGGCTCGGTGTCTATGTGGGGTTGAAAAATGGGCAGGCTCCCTATGACGGGCCGGTCTTCGTCGAAGACAACGACATCACGGGTGGCCTGACCGGGCTGGCCTTTTCACAGCGCGTCGCGACGCCGCTGACGAGCGTGCTCGGCAACGACGTGCGCCGTGCTTCGCTCAAGGGGATGTCGCTGAGCGTGACGGTGCCGGCGCTCGTCGCGGGCAATTTCATCGAGGACTGCACGGGGACTGCACGGGGACTGCACGGGGACGGCGCGCGGGCCGCGGGCGGCGCTCGCGGTGCAGGAAGGCACGGAGGATTTGCTGATCGAAGCGAACACGCTCGACGGCAACCGATGCAACGGCGTGGTGATCTCTGCGGGAGCGACGGCGACGGTGAAGGGCAATACGATCAAGAACGGATCGCGCCCCGGCCTCGTGATCGCGGAAGGCGGGGATGTCGTTGCAGAGAACAATACGGTCGAGGCCTGCAAAATCGGCGGCATTTTCCTCGACCCTTCCTCGGCGGCGACGCTGACGGGGAATACCATCAAGAAGACTGCGGGGCCGGGCATCGTCGTGTCCACCGGTGCCGTGCTCACGGCGACGAATGTGATCGTGGAGGAAAACTTCGGACCGGGGATACTTTTCAAGGACGGGAGCAAGGGCACCGTGACCGGCGGCGCGATCCGTAATAACCGCGCCGCGGGCGCCTACATCCTCAAGCTCGCCGAGGCGGACTTGCGCGGCGCGACCTTCGGCGGAAATCGCGGCGCAGGGATCGACATCACGCCGGGCGGCATCACCGCGAACGCGCTGCCCAAGCGCGGCAATGGCGGGATCGATTTTCCCGACGAGTTGGAGTTCGACGGAGCGATGCGAAAGATACGCGGCGCGGCCGAGTCGGGTGCGACCGTGCAGTTATTCAGGTCGGAGGCGGGAGCACGCACGGGCAAGAGGCGAAATGGTGAGGGCGTGGTCCTCGTCGGTGAGACGACCGCGACCTTCGATGGCATGTTCGCGATCTCGCCCGGCGCGGCGCAGGAGGGCGATCTGTTTTGCCTCACCGCCACGCGGCTCGGCGCGCAGCCGGTCACCTCGGAGTTTTCGGAAAACATCGCCGTGCCTCCGACGGCGCCCATCGAGCGGGTGAATGTTTCCTCGAACGAAGAAGAAGCGAATGGCGTGAGCCTCGAAACCGCGGCCAGGCCGAGCCTCAGCGACAACGGGCGTTTCGTCGTCTTCAGCTCGGTCGCGACGAATCTCGTCACCAATGACGGCAACGGGGGCGTCGATGTCTTCGTGCGCGATGTGACGAATGGCACGACCGAGCGCGTGAGCGTGAACAGCGCGGAAGAGGAAGCGACCGCGCTGAGTGTGCCGCCGGGTTCATCGAGCCCGTCCATTAGTGCCGATGGCCGCTTCGTCGCCTTTCGCACGACGGCGACGAATTTCCTCCCGGGCCAAAACTTCTCGTCCGGTTTCATCGTGTTGCGCGACCGCGAACTCGGCACAACCATCGGCGTGACCGATCCCGCTTATTCCGACGACACGCGCCCGGTTCAAAGTCGGAAGCGTGGGCAGGGCAGCGATCCGTCGATCAGTGCAGATGGGAGCACTGTCGCGTTCGTGAGCACCGATGGCGCGTTCGTCACAGAGGATACCAATACAGCGCCGGATATCTTCGTCTGGGCACGCGGCACCGGCGCCTACGAGCGAATCAGTGTCACGAGCGCAGGCGGGCAGATTGGCAGTGGGTTTAATGCGAGCTTGAGCACTCCGCGCCTGAGCGCAGACGGGCAACTGATCGCGTTCGTCTCCTCCTCCGCGCTCGTGCCGGGCAACGATGCGGCGGGCACGAAGGTCTTTCTCCGCGACCGCGTGAATCAAACGACGGAGTTGATTTCGCTGACGACCGCAGGCGCGGCGGTGTCCGGGCACTCGCCGAGCATCAGCCGCGACGGGCGCTACGTGGCGTTCGTCACTTCCATCTCGCTCGTGGCGGCGGATACGAACAGCACCGCCGACGTTTACGTGCGTGATCGGACCGACGGGACGATCGAGCTTTGCAGCCGCCGACCAGACGGCAGCATCTTCGCTGGTAATGCGCAATCGCCCGCGCTCAGCGGCGACGCGCGCTACGTCGCCTTCATCGCGCCGGGTGAATCCACCTCCGGCGGCACGACGTTTCTGCACTCCGATCTCTTCGTGCTCGACCGGCAGACGGGGATCGTGACCGAGGCCGGGCTCGGCATCGCGGGTGAAGCGATCGGCGGCTGCGGCCTACCGATCCTCTCCGCCGACGGGCGCTTCATCACGTTCACGTCCGAGGCCGCCAACCTCGTCGAGAACGACACGAACGCGCTCACGGATTTCTTTCTCCGCGATCGCTCGGCGGAGCTGGCGGCACCTTAGTTCGGTGGCGTGATTTTCTAGGAACAAAATATCGGCGGGGGCTTCGTCACCGGCCCCGCCGCCACCGGCCCGGCGGTCATCGCGCAGCCGTAGGGTTTCACGGGCTTTTCAAGTCGCCGCGCCGTCAGCGAAAAACTCGCGCTTGCGCTATGGGGCTGATGAGTGGAACATCCCGCCGCTTCATTCATGAACGGCATTCTTCACGCGCCAGTGCGCTAGGCTCTCAGCGGTTCGCTCATTGCCCACTTTTACCATGCACACACGAAATCTCGTCCTCGACCCGGCTCACGTTGACCCGCCTGCTTCCGCAGCTTCCGCCGTCAGCCCCCATCACGTTTCACCTTCACCTTTACACTCCCAATCCCTCGCTCATCGCGACCTTCGTCGGGATGAATTCTGGCGCACGATTCCCGGTTACGCGGCTGTGACCGCTGCCGAATTCGGCGACCATCGCTGGCAAAACAAACACACCGTCACCAACGTCCGCCAGCTCCGCGACACGCTCGGCGGCGCTGTGCCGGAAAGTTTTTACGCCGACATCGAGGCCGGCATCGCCGCCGCGCCGATGGCCCTGCGCATTTCGCCCTATCTTCTCGCGCTCGTGGACTGGCGCGACGCACTCGCTGATCCGATTCGCACGCAATTTCTCCCGCTCCGATCGCAACAGCAACCCGACCACCCCATGCTGCGCTTCGATTCGCTCAACGAGCGCGAAGACTCGCCCGTCCCCGGCCTCACGCATCGCTACCCGGACAAGGCGCTCTTTCTCCCGCAGCCGAGCTGCCCGGTTTATTGCCGCTTTTGCACACGCAGCTACGCCGTCGGCACGGATACCGAGGTTGTGGAAAAGATGAAGCTCTCCGCCAGCACGACGCGCTGGGAAGAGGCGTTCGCCTACATTGAAAGCCAGCCGCAACTCGAAGACATCGTCATCTCCGGCGGCGACACCTACAACCTCAGCCCTGCGCACATCGAGGCCATCGGACGCCGCCTGCTCGCGATGCCAAACATCCGTCGTCTTCGCTACGCGACGAAGGGCCTTTGCGTGCTCCCGCAAAAAATGCTCACCGACGACGCTTGGCTGGACGCACTCACCCGCGTCGTCGAATTGGGCCGCTCGCTGCACAAAGACGTGGTCGTTCACTCGCACTTCAACCACGCGAACGAAATCACCGGCTTCACCGAGGACGCGCTGGGCCGTATGACCGAACGCGGCATCCACGTCCGCTGCCAGACCGTCCTCCAGCGCGGAGTGAACGACACCGCCGACGCGATGACATTGCTCGTCCGCCGACTCAGCTTCATCAACGTCCACGCCTACTACGTCTATGTCCACGACATGGTCCCCGGAGTCGAAGACCTCCGCACACCGCTCCACGTCGCGCAGGCATTGGAGCGCCACGTTCGCGGGGCGACCGCAGGTTTCAACACCCCGTTCTTCACCCTCGACGCCCCCGGCGGCGGCGGAAAGCGGGACGTCCACTCCGCAGATTACTACAGCCGCGAGACCGGCGTCAGTGTATTCACTTCGCCAAGCGTCAAACCGGGGAAGAAATTCCTCTTTTTCGACCCCGTCGCCTCCCTCGGATCAGAGGCCCAATGGCGCTGGACACAGCCTGCCGAACGGCGGGCGATGATGGATGAGGCGCTTTCCGCAGTATAAACAAACTCTGGCAGGCCGCTTGACAAGCGAGGCTCCACCCATACTCTCCGCTCTCCTTTTCCAATTCCGAAACATTTATGGCCAATACAGCATCATCCGCCAAACGCGCACGTCAGACGATCAAACGCACCGCACGCAACCGCAAGGTGAAAGTGGCGATCAAACTCGAATTAAAAACCATCCGCGCTGCAATCGCTGCTGGTAAAAAAGACGAAGCAAAGGCGCTGCTCTCCAAAGTTTCCAAAGTCCTCGACAAAGCCGCGAAAACAAACCGCGTCCACAAAAACAAAGCCAACCGCCACAAGAGCCGCCTCGCCGCACAAATCGGCGCAATCAAGTAAGGCACGGCAAAATCTTTCCATCAAAGGCGACTCCGCAAAGGGGTCGCCTTTTTTTATGGGCAGATTGGCAATTGGTGCACCGCGTCGCTCACTTCCATACTTGTCGTTCCTGCTATGGAACCTCGATGAGCACCGCCCATGGTGCGATGTGATCTTCGCTGAGGTTCAAAACGAGGCGTGTGCCGTCCTTGTTCACGGGAAGGGTGTCGGGTGGTTTGTCGAAGGGTGGCTTTTTTTTGTTCACGGGTTTGCTGAGTTGGATGATGCGCGCAATCCACGGCTTGGCGGCCTGAGCCTCGCCGACTTCGAGTGAGATTTCCCTGAGGGGGATGGCTCGCGCGGGGCGGCGTCCGGGGATTGTCGAGATGACGACGAGCATTTTTCCGTCGCCGCAGCGGATGCGGTGGATGCGCTTGTTGTCCTTGTCCTCTGTGCCGATACTGAGCGCGCCGTCGCGGAAGGCTTCGCCGATGGCGCGATAAGCATCGAATGCTTTGTTCGGGCCTTGCGGGCGGTGTGTGATGTTGAAAAGCATCCGTGCTTGCTGCGCGTCGAGTTGGTTGCGGGCGGCCCATGAGAGGAAACGCGCGGCGCGTGCGAGGAGATCACCGGGGCTGCGTCCTGTTGTGCCAAACTCCTCGGTCACCCACAGCCCTTTTAGCTGCGCGCCGTAGCGATCCCACAGTTCTTGCAGCGGTGCGTCGGTTTCGGTGTTGGTGAACGGGTAGTTCACGGTGAGGTAGTCCACGAGTTGGATGACCCGCTGGCCTTTCAGCGTCGGTGCAGATGCACCGCTAAGCTCGTGGTCGAGCACACTCGTGAACCACACACGATATTCCGCTTTGCCAGCGAGCGCGCAGCTTCCGCTCAGGATCGGGATGCGTCGCGCATCGTGGAAAATTTCGTCGGACGCGCGGCGAACGGCCTCCACGGCGGGCGCAAAA